>JBEDKR010000307.1:0-3389 GCA_041172005.1 Pseudomonadota bacterium | reverse complement strand
TGAAGCGATTGGCTGCGGTGCGCACCTCGGCTTTTTACGTCGCATTGAAACCGGTGGCTACATGGCCAGCCAGTGCGTCAGCTTGTCTGCGCTTGAAGCCATGACCGAAGCCGAGCGCGATGCCTGCTTGTTGCCGCCCCAGTCGCTGGTATCAGCTGCGCCGTCGGTCAGTCTTGATGCCGCTAACGCCGGACGATTTCTGAGTGGTCTGCGTCGCCGTGGCGATGCTGGCCATTGGGGACCGAAGATTGCTGAAAACCAGCCCTTGGTGCAGGTTTTTGGCAGCGACCCCTATGCATTTTTAGGCACGGCCCACGTGACCGCCAACGAGTTGATTCCTGAGCGTTTGCTCAGCCCCATTGAAGTACAGGACATGCTGAAGTGCACCGCCATTGGCAGTGCAAGCTCAGCATCGGCTGGTCCAGCGCTTCATTCCGATGAGCCCCCAGCCTTGTCTTGATGTCACACCAGATCGTCTAGACAAAAAGTTTTTGAAGTTTTAGAAAGCCCACCATGAGTCATAAACAGATCCGTAACATCGCCATCATTGCCCACGTTGACCATGGTAAGACCACCATGGTTGACCAATTGCTGCGTCAGTCCGGCACCTTCGCCGAACACGAAAAAGTCGTCGACACCGTGATGGACAACAACGCCATTGAAAAAGAACGTGGCATCACGATCTTGGCCAAAAACTGCGCAGTGACCTGGAAGGGCACCCATATCAACATCGTCGACACCCCTGGCCACGCTGACTTCGGTGGTGAAGTCGAACGCGCTTTGTCGATGGTTGACGGCGTTGTGTTGCTGATTGACGCGCAAGAAGGCCCAATGCCGCAAACCCGTTTCGTCACTAAAAAGGCTTTGGCTCTTGGCCTCAAGCCCATCTTGGTGGTGAACAAAGTTGACAAGCCAGGCGCTCGTCCTGACTTCGTCGTCAACGCGGCTTTTGATCTGTTTGACAAGCTCGGCGCTACCGATGAACAGCTGGATTTCCCAGTCGTTTACGCCTCCGGCATCAACGGCTGGTCTTCCATGGAAGAGGGCGCACCGGGTGAGCAGTGGGGTCCAGACATGTCGGCTCTGTTCGACACCGTGCTGAAGCACGTGCCAGCGCAATCTGGTGACCCGGCTGCACCATTGCAGCTGCAAATTTCTGCCCTCGACTTCTCGACATTCGTCGGTCGTATTGGTGTTGGCCGCATCAAGCAGGGCACGATCAAGCCCATGATGGACGTGGTTGTGATGGAAGGCCCGGACGGTAAAGCTATCAAAGGGCGTATCAACCAAGTGCTGACATTTCAAGGCTTGGAGCGCGTGCAAGCAACTGAAGCCGGTCCAGGCGAGATCGTGCTGATCAACGGTATCAACGACATCGGTATTGGCGTGACCATCACCGATCCTGTCAACCCGATGCCGCTGCCTATGCTCAAAGTGGACGAGCCCACCCTGACCATGAACTTCTGCGTCAACACCAGCCCATTGGCTGGCCGCGAAGGCAAGTACGTTACCAGCCGTCAGATCTGGGACCGCCTGCAAAAAGAACTCCAACACAACGTCGCTTTGCGCGTCAAAGAAACCGACGAAGAAGGTATCTTCGAAGTCATGGGTCGCGGCGAATTGCACCTGACCATTTTGTTGGAAAACATGCGCCGTGAAGGCTTTGAGATGGCGGTTTCCAAGCCACGCGTGGTGATCAAAGAAGTCAACGGCGAGAAGTGGGAGCCTATCGAACTGGTCACCGCTGACATCGAAGAAACCCACCAAGGTGGCGTGATGCAAGCCCTCGGCGAGCGCAAGGGTGACTTGGTCAACATGGAATCTGACGGCCGTGGCCGCGTTCGTTTGGAATACCGCATCCCGGCCCGTGGCCTGATCGGTTTCACCAACGAATTCTTGAACTTGACGCGCGGCTCTGGTTTGATCGCCAACATTTTTGACTGCTACGAGCCGCACAAAGGCGACATCGGTGGCCGTAAAAATGGCGTGCTGATCTCCATGGACGCGGGTGAAATTTTCACCTACGCATTGGGCAAGCTGGACGACCGTGGTCGCATGTTCGTCAAGGCGAACGACCCTGTATACGAAGGCATGATTGTGGGTATCCACAGCCGTGACAACGATCTGGTGGTCAACGCCACGCGTACCAAGCAGCTGACCAACTTCCGTGTCTCCGGCAAAGAAGACGCGATCAAAATCACCCCTCCGATTGAGTGCACCTTGGAATACGGCGTTGAGTTCATTGAGGACGACGAGTTGGTTGAAATCACACCGAAATCTATTCGTCTGCGCAAGCGTCACCTGACTGAAAGCGATCGCAAGCGCTTTGGTCGTTAATCACTCTTTGCAAAATCGCAGGGTGGCTATTTGAGCTTTCCTGCACCAAGCATCCCAACGCACCGCGTGGTCTTCAAGGCCTTGCGGTGCGTTTTGCTTTCAGCCGAACACCACCAGCGATAAGATGAAACACATGAACAGCCCCACACCCACTGAAGCTCAAGCCCAACCGTCCGATTCAGCCAGCCACGTCATCGTCGAGCGACGCGGCAACGCGGGTCTGATCACGCTGAACCGGCCAAAGGCGCTGAATGCACTTTCGCTCTCCATGGTGCGCGATCTGACGATGGCATTGACTGAATTACAAGCTGACCCGGCGGTGATGTTGGTGGCTATTCGCGGCAGCAACAAGGTCGGCCGCCCTGGCACGCCGGACGCCTTGTTTGGCGGCTTTAGCGCGGGCGGCGACATCCGTTACTTCCACCAAGCGGTGTTAGCGAATGACAGTTCACTCGATGATTTTTTCACCGAAGAGTACAAGCTCAACCACCTGATTCATCAGTACCCGAAACCGTTCGTCGCGTTCATGGACGGCGTGGTCATGGGCGGCGGCATGGGCATCAGCCAAGGTGCGAGTTTGCGCATCGTCACGGAGCACACTCGCATGGCCATGCCCGAGACGAATATCGGCCTGTTCCCGGATGTCGGCGGTGGTTACTTTTTGAGCCGTTGCCCCGGTCATGTGGGCGAGTATTTGGCGCTCACTGGCGATGTGATTGGCGCTGACGAAGCCCTGCAATACGGCCTGGCTGATGTGAAGATGGACGCGGCAAAAATGCCTGCGCTTTGGGCTGCGCTGGGCGCGCAAGCATTTACCAACATCAACGAAGCAAAGAGTTGGCTTGCCAGCGAAGTCGGCCAGCCCGACCCAGCCTCGGTTCAGCCAGACAGCCACATTGACAGCTTCTTTTCGCTGCTGCGCGTGAAGCACATGGTCGACGCGCTGGAGAAAGCCAAGGACGACCGCTGGGCACAAAAAACCGCTACCGCCTTGCGCAAGCGTTCACCGCTGATGCTGCACGTGACTTTGGAACAAATTCGCCGTGCTCGGC
>JBEDKR010000306.1:0-3392 GCA_041172005.1 Pseudomonadota bacterium | reverse complement strand
CCGCCGGGGAGTTCGCTCATGATCAACATGGATGTTTTTCATGGCTTTCTGGACGCCATTCACCACCTGCCGGAGATGGCCAAACCCGAGGCCCTGACGGACGACGAACGCTTGGCACGGGCCAAGAAAGTCATCCGCATCAAGATGGACCGCGGCTTGGCTTTAGACCTTGAAGCCTGTGTCAACTGCGGCTATTGCAGCGAGGCCTGCCACTTTTACCAAAGCACGCAAGACCCGCAATACAGCCCGAGCCGTAAGCTCGACTTGCTGCGCCGGGTGCATGCGCGCGAGAGCTCTGCCTTCGCGCCGATCAAGCGCCTGTTCACACCCGACATCACCGTCGATGATCTCAAAGAGTGGCAGCCATTGGTGTACGACGCCTGCACCGAGTGCAGCCGCTGCAGCATGATTTGCCCGATGGGGGTGAACATTGCGCGGGGCGTCAATGTGATGCGCGAAGCGCTGTTTAAAGCTGGACTGGCGCCACTCGAGTTGCTCGCCGTGGCGCAAGAACAGGCTGGCCGCGGTACTGTTTTTGGTGTCGGTGCGACCGAGTTGGTGCAAGCTGTTGAGAGCATGCGCAGCAAAGGCATTCACATGCCGCTGGACGAGCCACAAGCTGACGTGATGATGGTCACCTCCGTCATCGACATCTTGCTTTACCAAGATGCACTGATGGCAAGCGCCAAAATTTTAAACCACTTAGGCGTCAAGTGGACGCTCAGAAGTGCAGGCTTTGAAGGTGCCAATTTTGGTCTGCTGGCCGGTAGCGAAGCACTGCAAAAAGAAGCCAGCCGACGGCTGATTCACGAAGCCTTGGCGATTGGCGCGAAGACCGTGTTGTTGCCCGAGTGCGGCCACGCTTACCCTGCCCTGCGTTGGGACGGCCGCCTAGACGGCGGACAAGCGCTGCCGTTTGAAGTCATGGCCGTGTCGGAGTATGTGGGCCAGCAAATATCAAATGGCCGCTTGCAGCTCTCGCCCGGTGACCCGACCCGCCGCATCACTTACCACGACGCCTGCAAGCTGGCGCGTCACGGCGGCGTCGTGCAAGAACCGCGTGCCGCACTCAAAGCATTGGGCGTGGACTTCACCGACACCACACCGACCGCCGAAACCAACTGGTGTTGCGGTGGCGGTGCCGGTGCATTTTTGATCAACCGCGCGGAAGGTCTGCGTTACAAAGCTTGGGAAATCAAACGTGAGCAGATCAACGCCACAGGGGCAGACACCGTTGCGGTGTCCTGCGGCAGCTGCCGCTTGAACCTGATGGCGGGCGCCGAGAAAGACCAGTGGCCGGTGAAGATAGAAAGCGTTGTCTCGCTGGTGGCGATGCAGCTGAAAGATTGATTGATTCAAGCTTTATAGTGAGCATTGGGCACACGCCGTGATCGTGCCACCACCCAGGACCGCAGCCACCATGCCCCAAGCTTCCATCCAGTCCTTCTTTGACCCCGCGACATTCACCGTGACCTATGTGGTGGTGGACCCCGAGACTCGGCGTGCAGCCATCATTGACAGCGTGCTGGACTATGACCCCAAGTCGGGCCGCACATCGCATACCAGCGCCGACAAGGTGATTGCTTTCGTCAAGCAAGCGGGTCTTCATGTGGACTGGCTGTTGGAAACCCATGCACACGCCGACCACCTGTCAGCTGCGCTCTATTTGCAAAAGCAACTGGGTGGCGGGATTGGCATCGGCCGGCACATTTGCACCGTGCAAGGGGTCTTCAAAAAAGTCTTTAACGCCAAAGACATGAACACCGATGGCGCGGAGTTCGACCATCTGTTTGAAGACGGGGAAGAGTTCAAGATCGGCGACATGGCTGTGCGCGTGATGCACACACCCGGCCACACACCGGCCTGCCTGACTTACGTGATCGGCGAGGACGCCTTTGTCGGAGACACGCTGTTCATGCCCGACTACGGCACAGCCCGTTGCGATTTTCCGGGTGGTGACGCAGCCGCGCTCTACCAGTCCATCCAAAAGGTGTTGGCCTTGCCCCCTGAGACTCGCTTGCACCTGTGCCACGACTACCCACCCAATGGCCGGGAACCCGCATGGGAATCAACAGTGGCACTTCAACGCGCAGGCAATATTCACGTGCATGACGGTGTCACCGAGGCTGAATTCGTGACGCTGCGCACCGCACGCGACAAAACACTGGCCATGCCCGTACTGATCTTGCCCGCCGTGCAGGTCAACGTGCGGGCCGGCCACCTGCCGCCAGCCGAGGACAACGGCGTGAGCTACCTCAAAATTCCGATCAACGCACTACCACTCTAATTATGATGAAAGCATTTCAAGACTACTACCCAGAAAACTTGGCGCATTGCTACGGCTGTGGCCGACTGAACCTGCTGGGTCATCAAATCAAGACCTTTTGGGATGGCGATGAAACCGTCACCCGTTTCACGCCTAAACCCGAACACATGGCCGTGCCCGGCTTCACCTACGGCGGGCTGATGGCGTCATTGATTGATTGCCATGGCACCGGCACGGCGGCGGCGGCCATGTACAAATCAGAAGCACGGGAGATGGACACCCTGCCCGCTTTTCGCTTTGTCACCGGCTCACTGCATGTGGACTACCTGAAGCCCACGCCGATCACGACCACGCTTGAGATTCGTGGTCGGGTGAAAGAAATCAAGGGCCGCAAGGTCATCGTGGAAGCGACCGTCTGGGTCGACGGTGTCGCCACTGCACGCGGTGAAGTGGTGGCGGTGCAAATGCCGGAAAACTTTGGTACCTGAGGCGCACAGATCGGGTCTTGCGCAATGCTGCTTCAGCGCGACCCGAGCATTCCCATCATTTCTGCTCGGTTGAAACAGAATGCGCATTGCGCAACTTAGCCAATTTACTGGCCAGCGAGGCCTTGGACAATTCGCCTAAATGGGTGTCCACCAGCCGGCCATCGGCATCGTAGAAAAGTGTGGTCGGCAGGGCCGTGGAGCCAATCGTATGACCCAGCGTGGCACGGGGGTCAAGCAAGACATTCTTCAAATCAAGCTGACTCGCCTGCAGGTATCGAAAAGTGGTGGCCGCACCCTCGCCCTGATTCGCAAAGACAAAGGTCATTCCTTTTTCTTGCTGCTGGGCCGCCGCCAACACGGGCATTTCACGCCGGCAAGGCGGACACCAACTGGCCCACAGATTGACCACCATCGGCTGGCCTTGTGCCACTTCAGCCAACGTGGTGGACTGTGCGGCCAACGTCAGCAAAACCACGGTTGGCCAGGTTTTTTTGCTGCTATTTTCCATGCTCTCAAGGGCCGCCGACATCACGCCCCACGCCAGCGCGCCCGCTGCCACGCCCCACAGCAAAGGCTTGTGCAGCGCCGGGTGTCGCCAACCCCGCCAGACACCCATGCAGGCCGCCGCCAGCAGACCT
>JBEDKR010000305.1:0-3403 GCA_041172005.1 Pseudomonadota bacterium | reverse complement strand
TGCACAAAAGGCGTTTGCGGCGCCAGCTTGGCGCGTGCAGCAGCGGGCACGGCATCGCTCAAAGCCTCTTCACTGTCGAACACTGGCAAGCAGTACAAACCGCCCCAGATGCCGCGCGCCGGACGCCGCTCTAACCACATCGAACCATCGGTGCGCTGCGCCCACAGCAGCCACAAGGCGTGCGAGCTGCGTTTGAGTTTTCGCGTCTTGACCGGATAACTCTCGGGCCGGCCGTCGCGGTGCGCCGCGCACAAGTTTTTCACCGGACAAATCAGGCATTGCGGCTGGCGCGTGGCGCAAATCGACGCGCCCAAGTCCATCACGCCTTGCGTGTATGCCGGCATGTGCTCTGCTGGCGGCAACAGCTGACCGGCCAAGTCCCACAGGGTGCGCTCGGCAGATGCGTGGGCCAGATCAGCCGAATACGCCAGCACGCGCGTCAACACGCGTTTGACGTTACCGTCCAAAATAGCCACGCGTTCGCTGTAGCAAAACGAGGCGACAGCCGCAGCGGTCGAGCGACCGATGCCGGGCAAGGTTTGCAGCGTCAACGCTGACGCCGGAAAAACGCCGCCGTGCTCGCTGACCACCAGCTGGGCGCAGCGGTGCAAATTGCGGGCGCGGCTGTAATAACCCAAGCCGCTCCAGAACCCCAGCACCTCGTCAAGCTCGGCCGAAGCCAAGGTGAGGACGTCTGGAAAGCGCTGCAAAAAGCGCTCGTAATAATCCAGCACCGTGCTCACCTGCGTTTGTTGCAGCATGATTTCAGACAACCAGACGCGGTACGGATCGCGCGTGTTTTGCCAAGGCAGGCTGCTGCGCCCGTGCTGCTTTTGCCAGGCCACTAAATCGGTGGCAAAGCGCAGCGGTAAAACATCAGGTGGTGTTACAGCCGATGTGCCGGCAGAAATAGTTTTGGTCATGCGCAAAGAATCAAAGGGTTCAGAGTTCAGGGTTTTTGGCAGTTGACGCAATAAAATGTGGAGCGCTGCCCCTGCACGATGCGGCGGATAGGCGCTTCGCAGCGCCTGCACGGCAGGCCAGCACGGTCGTAAACCATGGCTTCCAACTGAAAGTGGCCTTGTTCACCATGCGCATTTGAAAAATCACGCAGCGTGCTACCACCTTTGGCGACAGCGTCAGCCAGCACCTGCTTGATAGCAGCATGCAGCAAAGCAGCGCGGGGTTTGCTTATTTTTGCGGCCCGAACTGTGGGCCGTATGCCCGCTAAAAACAAGGCTTCAGACGCATAAATATTACCCACACCCACCACGATCTCTCCACCCAACAGCACTTGTTTGATGGCCGTTTGGCGGGTCTTTAGCACAAGTTGAAACGCAGTGACATCAAAAGTATCCCCGAGTGGCTCGACACCCAAGTGCCCCAGCAGCTTTTGCGCGATAGGGTCTGACTCGCTTGACGCATAAACCACCGCACCAAAGCGTCGTGGGTCATTCAGACGCAAGGTACCCAGTGTGGTCTGCAGCTCAAAGTGATCGTGCTTGCCGGGCGCGGGCAAATGCTCTGCAAACACCACACTTCCGGACATCCCAAGATGTACCAGCAGCAAGCCGCTGCTGAGGTCAAGTAACAGATATTTACCGCGCCGGCGAACTTGCAACACTTGACGTGCAAGCAAACTCTCGGGCGCACAACCGAGCGTCCAGCGCAAGGGCTTACCCATCGTCACAGAGACGATCGTTGCCCCGGCAATGCGATCGGCAAAGCTCAGGCGGGTGACTTCAACTTCGGGGAGTTCTGGCATGGTCATCAATTATCATGGCTTGATGACGAAACAACTTCTTTGCACCTTGGTCGGATTATGGATGGCTTTTGCGCCAATGACAGGGCAAACGGCCCCGGCGGTGCCCGCCTCTGCCAAAAGCCCCGTCGCGACGCTGGAAGAGGAAAAAGCCAAGGAAGCCGAGATTTCCACTTCAGCACTGGATGCGCAACTTTTTTATCAGCTGCTCATTGGCGAACTCAGCGCCGGCGCAGGCGAGCCGGCTCCTGCAGTGTCCTTGATTCTCGACGCAGCTCAAAAAACAAACGACGTTCAGCTGTATCAGCGCGCGACCGAACTCGCCCTGCAATCGCGCTCTGGCGACGCCGCCTTGCAAGCAGCGCGTGCCTGGAAAAAGGCGCACCCCACATCGATTGAAGCCAGCCGCTACATGCTTCAAATTTTGTTGGCACTGAACCGCCTGACTGAATCGGCCGAACCTTTGAAATCATTGCTTGAGCTGACGCCCACCATGGAGCGCCCACAAACGCTGACAGCAGTGCCGCGTCTGTATGCCCGTGCTGGCGATAAAAAACTCGCTGCGCTGGTGGTTGAAGAAGCGCTGGCCGCGTACTTCAGACAACCCGTTACCGCAGCGCCAGCATGGTCAATGGCGGGACGGCTTCGACTGGCTGCTGGCGACATGGCCGGTGCTATGGAAGCGGCACGCCGCGGCCATGCCGCTGACGCCCAGGCGGAAGGACCGATCATCGTTGCGCTCGACTTGATGGACCCCCAGCGTCCGCAAGCAGAGGCCTTGGTCCGCAAATACTTTGCGGCTGCAACGGCTCCTGCCCCCGAACTTCGCATGGCTTACGTGCGTAGCTTGCTCAACGCCGAGCGCTTTCAAAATGCCTTGACTCAGTTGCAGTCGTTGACGCAAGACATGCCTCAATTCGCGCAAGGCTGGCTGGTCTTTGGCTCGCTACAGTTGCAAGAGAACAAAAGTGCATTGGCTGAAGTTTCTTTGAAACGCTATGTCGACTTGGCAGAGAAACAAGCCCCCAGTGAAGAGCGCACACGCGGTATGGCGCAAGCCTTTTTTGCACTCGCTCAGATTGCCGAAAAACGCAAAGATTTGGTCAGTGCTGATGCATGGCTGAAGCGGATTGAAAGTCCAGAAGGTCTCATGCAAGCGCAAATGCGCAGAGCTATCTTGCTAGGTCAGCAGGGAAAACTAAGCGCGGGTATTGAACTCATTCGCGAACTGCCGGAGCTCAAAGAAGGCGATGCTCGCAGCAAATTAATGGCCGAAGTGACCCTGCTGAAAGAGTTCAAGCAGTACCCGCAGGCCTACGAACTCGTCGCCCAAGCCATTGCCCTGTCAGCCAACGACCTTGAGCTCATTTATGAGCATGCCATGACCGCCGAAAAGCTCGGTCGACTTGACGAAATGGAGCAACTTTTAAGGCGTGTGATCAGCCTCAAACCCGACTACCATGCTGCGTACAACGCCTTAGGTTATTCGCTGGCCGATCGAAATGTGCGCTTGTCTGAGGCCAAAGAACTGATTCAAAAAGCCGTCGCATTCGCGCCCACAGACCCGTTCATCCGTGACAGCCTCGGCTGGGTTGAATTTCGGCTGGGCAATCAAGCCGAGTCGCTGCGACTGCTGGAGTC
>JBEDKR010000304.1:0-3425 GCA_041172005.1 Pseudomonadota bacterium | reverse complement strand
CAGCTTGGACAGCACGCAACTGGCACACCTGCAGAAAAAGCTGGCCCGAGCCAATGCCAAGTACCGCAAAGATTATGTCGATGGCACAGCTGCCAAGTTGCGCGAAAAGCGGCTTGATCAAGCGGTCTCACGCGCTGAGAGTCTTTACGGCAACCTCACTAGCAAGCAAGAAGCCTTGCTGGATGCAAGGCTTGAGGCCTCCGGCTTTGAGCCGGAAGCCTTCTATGCGGAGCGCCTGCGCAGACAACAAGATTTGCTGCAAACACTGCGCAACATGAGGCAAGCCTCGGCCGCCACCATGTCGACCAACTTGGGCGGCGTCTTTGCGCGCGTGGCCGTGTCGCCAGACCCGAACTACCGGGACTACAGCCAAAAAACGCGGCTGCAAGCCTGCCAGACATTTGCTGATTTGCACAACAGCATGAGCCCCGAGCAACGCCTGACTGCTTTGCGCAAGCTGCAAAATTACGAGCTGGATTTGCGCGCGCTGTCTGCCCAGCGCTGAAACCCCAAAGCTAGCCTCAGCTACCCGACCAGACCACGCCTTCGTCGTTCAGCAAGGCATCCAGCGGCACATCGTGCGCTTCGGGTTGCAAGTCAGGCAGCCAGCCGTGGCTGTAACCGAGACCGACCGTCACCGGCTTGGGCTGCAAGGTGGCCAGCGTCCGGTCGTAAAAACCGCCGCCGTAGCCCAAGCGGTAGCCGCCCGGGCCGTAACCGACACAAGGCACAAACAACAAGGTCGGGACGATCATTTCGGTGTCTTTGGGCTTGGGAATGCCGTAGGCGTCTTCCTCCATCGGGCAACCCGGGTACCAAGCGTGAAAGGTCAACGTCTTGTGAACTTTGTCGACCACCGGCAGTCCGATCTTGCGGGGCGAACGGTTCGCCAAGCTTTCGGTCACGATTTGCGTGCCGCCGTCAGGGGTCAAAGGCTGGTTCGGCTCAAACAACTCGCCGAGCATGGCGTCTTCTTGCCAGCGGTAGAGCGCGGGCAAGGGGTCAAACTCACCTTTGATGGGCCAATAAGCCCCAATCACGGCGTCCGGCCGACCGACCAGCCAGATGCGCATGACCCGCTGTAACAAGTCTGCGCGCTGTAGGCGATCAGGCAGGTTCAAACGTTGCTCGATGAGATGTTTACGCGCAGTTAATTTGTCCATAATCACCCGATGCTATCGAAATTTTTTTACACCGCCGCGCTCACAGCGCTGACCAGCTCTTTTTTCACCGTTTCGGCAACGGCGCAAACCACATCGACGGCAGCGTTAACGCGGGGCGACGACACTGTTTTGGAGATGGGCCAAGCCTTCAGGCGCGGCGACAAAGCCCGCTTGACCGCCTTGCTGCCGCAGGCGCGCGGCCATGCACTAGAACCGTGGGCAGCGTATTGGGAGCTGAACAGTCGACTGAACGAAGCCAGCCCGCAAGAGGTGCAGACGTTTTTGACGCGTTACGCCGGCAGCTACCAAGAAGACCGCCTGCGCAATGACTGGCTGCTGCTGCTCGGCGAACGCCGTGACTGGACCACCTTTGCCGCTGAGCATCCACAGTTCCGCATGGGCGATGACCGCGACGTGCGCTGCTACGCATGGCTGGTCGAGCATGTCAAAAAAGGACCTGACGGAACGGGCGCGATGGCCGACAACGTGAAGAAAACTTGGTACGCCCAGCGCGATGCCGATGGTGGTTGCCGAGCCGCCGCCGAACGCCTATTGGCTTCCAAACAACTGACGCCAATGGACATTTGGCGCAAAGCCCGGCTGTCAATTGAAATCAACCGACCACGCCCGACCCGTGACGCCGTTGAGATGGTGTCGCCTGAGTCGATGGCCTTGCTGGCGATCATTCAGGCCAACCCGTCGCAATTTTTGACCGACAAAAAACTCGCGTTCACGAAGGTTCGCAAAGAGCTCATCACGCTGGCGCTGGTCAAGCTGGCAGCCACAGACCCAGAAGCTGCCGCTAAATTTTTGGAGCACAAATGGGGCTTTCAGTTGAGCACCGAAGAGCGCAACTGGGTCTGGGGCGTCATTGGCAAGCAGAGCGCGATTCGTTTCAGCAGCCAGGGGTCAGATCCCTTGGCATCTTTCAACAAGGTCTCAGCTGACAGCGACCTCACCGACGAGATGCTCGGCTGGAAAACCCGCGCCGCTTTGCGCGCCGGCAACCAGCCGCGCTGGGCGCTGGTGCTGAGCAGCATCAACGCCATGAGCAGCGACGCTAGGCAAGACCCGACCTGGATTTATTGGAAAGCCCGCGCCTTGCTGGCCGCCACACCGACTCCGACGGCCGCCAAACGGACTGAAGCGCTGGCGCTGTACCAGTCGATTGCCTCGGTGCGCGGCTTTTACGAACAACTCGCACTCGAAGAGTTAGGCCAGCTAGTCACCGTGCCGGCCAGCCCTGCCGCGCTGAGCACGGCAGAAAAAGAAGCCGCCCGCAACAACGCCAGTCTGCAGCGCGCGACGCATGCCATCGCCATCGGTCTGCGCAGCGAAGGCGTGCGCGAATGGAACTATGCCACCAATTTGGCGCAGACCGGCGGCATGGGTGAACGCGAACTGTTGGCCGCCGCGCAGCTGGCCTGCGACCGCGCCATCTGGGACCGCTGCATCAACACCAGCGAACGCACGCAAGGCGACATGGACTTTGCACAACGCTTCCCGATGCCGTTTCGCGACGCGGTCACCAAGCGCAGCCGCGACATTGGCCTTGACCCCGCCTATGTCTATGGTTTGATCCGCCAAGAAAGCCGCTTCATCATGGACGCCCGCTCTGGTGTCGGTGCCTCGGGCCTGATGCAAGTCATGCCGGCCACCGCGCGCGAAACCGCCCGCTACATCGGCCTGACGGGCTTCACCGCCAACCAGATCAACGACCGCGACACCAACATCACCATTGGCACGGCCTACTTAAAGCGCGCTCTGGATGATTTTGGCGGCTCGATGGCGATGGCCGCCGCTGCCTACAACGCTGGCCCCAGCCGGCCGCGCAACTGGCGCAACGGGCCGCAACTGGAAGCCGCGATCTGGGCCGAAAACGTGCCTTTCAACGAGACTCGCGACTACGTCAAGAAGGTCTTGTCCAACACCACCAACTACGCGGCCGTGCTGACTGGCAAGCCGCAGTCCTTGAAGGCGCGTCTAGGCATGGTCGGTCCACGTGAAGCCAGCGCGCCACCGTCTGACGACAAGATGCCTTAAATCAGTCGGGCGGTGAGACTTTGCCTCAAGCGTGGGTTGTGACGCTTGGGATCTCAGTGGCTGGCGGCGTGTTACGGCTGCGGCCACAACGCACGATGCCGTCAATCATCACCATGCCAATGCCGGGAATGTCGCCGCGCTGAACGCTGTCGAGCAGGTCACGGCCAGCGGTGTGCTGAGCCTTGTCCATGAAGACAAAGTCAGCCGCACGACCGACTT
>JBEDKR010000303.1:0-3434 GCA_041172005.1 Pseudomonadota bacterium | reverse complement strand
TTTATTGATCGAGCATCTGCACAAAATTCAGGATCGTTTTGGCCATTTGTCAGCGGCACATCTGGCGGCGCTGGCGCAAGAGATGCGTCTGCCGCAAACCTCCGTCTATGAAGTCGCGACCTTCTACCACCACTTCGACATCGTCAAAGAAGGCGAAGCCGCACCGGCCGCCCTGACCGTGCGTGTTTGCGATGGTTTATCTTGCGAGTTGGCCGGTGCCCAAGACCTGCTGGCCAAGCTGCCTGCCCTTCTCGGCCGCGAGGTTCGCGTCATCGCCGCCCCTTGCATTGGGCGCTGCGAACAAGCGCCAGCAGCCGTGGTCGGGCAAAACCCAGTCCCCCACGCCACTTGCGAAAGCATTGCAGCCACGGTCACAGCCAAAGCCGTGCAGCACGTTCCAAGCGGCTTCATTGACCTAGCTGAGTACCAAGCCAGAGGTGGTTACGAGTTGTTGGCGCAATGTCTGTCGGGCGAGCGAGATGTCGAATCAGTCATCAAAACCATGGAAGACTCAGGCCTGCGCGGTTTGGGCGGCGCGGGTTTTCCGGCTGGCCGTAAATGGCGCATTGTCCGGGCCGAAAAAGGTCCGCGTCTGATGGCTGTGAACATCGACGAAGGCGAGCCCGGCACCTTCAAAGACCGCACTTACTTGGAGCGTGACCCGCACCGTTTTCTGGAAGGCATGTTGATAGCAGCCTGGGCCGTCGGCATCGAGAAAATCTACATTTACTTGCGCGACGAATACCACGGCTGCCGCCACATGCTGGAAGCTGAACTGGCCAAACTGCGATTAGCATCGCCGATGGCCGACATGCCCGAGATCGAGCTGCGTCGTGGCGCTGGAGCCTACATTTGTGGCGAAGAGTCCGCCATGATCGAATCGATCGAGGGCAAGCGCGGCATGCCCCGGCTGCGACCGCCTTATGTGGCGCAAGTTGGCTTATTCGGTCGACCGACGCTTGAGCACAATTTCGAAACCTTATTCTGGGTGCGCGACATCTTGACCAAAGGCGGCAACTGGTTTGCCTCGCATGGGCGCCATGATCGCAAGGGTCTTCGTTCGTTCTCGGTCTCGGGACGGGTTAAAAATCCGGGCATGAAGCTGGCACCCGCCGGTATCACGATTCAGGAACTGATCGACGAGCACTGTGGCGGTATGCAAGACGGCCATGACTTTTATGCCTACTTGCCCGGCGGCGCGTCGGGCGGCATTTTGCCGGCCAGCATGAACGCCATTCCACTGGACTTTGACACGCTGCAACCCTACGGATGCTTCATCGGTTCAGCGGCTGTCATCGTGCTGTCCGACAAGGACACCGCCACCGACGCAGCCCGCAACATGATGCGCTTTTTCAAGCACGAGTCCTGCGGTCAATGCACGCCCTGCCGCGTCGGCACCGCCAAGGCCGAACACCTGATGGCGCAGCCCAAGTGGGACCTCGCCCTGCTGGCTGATTTGTCATTGGTGATGCGTGATGCGTCCATCTGCGGACTCGGCCAAGCCGCGCCGAACCCGATGGACTGCGTCGTCAAATATTTTGCACACGAGCTGTAAAGCTGCACTGCTTCACGCTTGCTATCTTGCGTCGCCAGTTTTAAGGATCAACCATGAACGCCATCACCCGACAAGAACTCGCTGAACTGGACGCACCGCTGGTCAGCTTCAGCCTCAACGGCCGCGAAGTCTCCGGACGCGCCACCGAAACGCTGCTGCAAGTCGCCAAACGCGAAGGCGTGGAGATCCCACACCTGTGCTTCAAAGAAGGCCTGGAAGCGGTTGGCAACTGCCGCTCCTGCATGGTCGAGATCAATGGTGAACGGGTGCTGGCGCCGTCGTGCTGCCGCGCGCCCACAGCAGGCATGAAGGTCGTCACCGACAGTGAACGCGCAGTGGCAGCTCAAAAGCTGGTGCTCGAATTGCTGCTGTCGGACATGCCCGAAAAAGACTACACACGCAACAACGAAGTCGACCAATGGGCCGCCAAGATCGGCGTCGGCAAGCCGCGCTTTGAAGCACGCAAGCAAGTGCGGCAAGACCTCTCGCACCCGGCCATCGCCGTCAACTTGGACGCTTGCATTCAGTGCACGCGCTGCCTGCGCGCCTGCCGTGACGAGCAAGTCAATGACGTCATTGGTCTGGCTTTTCGGGGTGACCACGCCAAAATTGTTTTCGACATGGACGACGCCATGGGAGCGTCCACCTGCGTCGCCTGCGGTGAATGCGTGCAAGCCTGCCCGACCGGCGCGTTGATGCCGGCGCGCGAGGCCGCGTTGAGCGTGCCCGACAAACAGGTCGAGTCTGTCTGCCCATACTGCGGTGTCGGTTGCCAGCTGACTTACAACGTCAAAGACGACAAGATTTTGTTTGTCGAAGGCCGCGATGGCCCATCGAACCATGGCCGCTTGTGTGTCAAAGGCCGCTATGGCTTTGACTACGCACACCACCCGCACCGCCTGACAGTGCCGCTGATCCGCCGCGCTGACGCCCCTAAAACCGGCGACTTCAGCATGGACCCCGACCGCGTCATGGACATCTTCCGCGAAGCCAGCTGGGAAGAAGCGCTTGAATTCGCCGGTGGAAAACTGGCCGCCATCCGCGACCAGCACGGCAAAAAATCCCTCGCCGGTTTTGGCTCAGCCAAGGGCAGCAACGAAGAAGCCTACCTGTTCCAAAAACTGGTGCGCACCGGCTTTGGCAGTAACAACGTCGACCACTGCACGCGTCTGTGCCACGCCTCATCAGTGGTGGCCTTGCTCGAAGGCATTGGCTCGGGTGGTGTCTCAAACCCGGTGATGGACGTGACCAAAGCTGCTGTGGTCATCATCATCGGCGCCAACCCTACGGTGAACCATCCGGTGGCTGCCACCTGGATCAAGAACGCTGTTCAAAACGGCACGCAACTGCTGATTCTCGACCCACGCCGCTCCGACCTGACCCGCATGGCGCACCGCCATCTGCAGTTCAAGCCCGACACCGACGTGGCGTTGCTGAACGCCATGATGAACGTCATCGTCACCGAAGGCTTGGTCAATCAAGCGTTCATCGACAGCCGCACCATTGGCTACGAAGAGCTGCGCAAAAACGTCGAGGGCTACACGCCCGAATTGATGGCGCCGATCTGCGGCATCGACGCTGACACCATCCGTTATGTGGCGCGTCTTTACGCCACCTCGAAGAGCTCCATGATTCTCTGGGGCATGGGGGTTTCGCAGCACGTGCATGGCACCGACAACGCCCGTTGCCTGATTGCCATGGCGCTGATGACCGGCCAGATCGGCCGCCCAGGCACCGGCCTGCACCCGCTGCGTGGCCAGAACAACGTTCAGGGCGCGTCTGACGCTGGCTTGATCCCGATGATGTTCCCGGACTACCAGCACGTCACCAACCCAGTGGTGCGCGCGAACTTTGAGAAGGCATGGAACGTGCCAGAGGG
>JBEDKR010000302.1:0-3437 GCA_041172005.1 Pseudomonadota bacterium | reverse complement strand
CAACAGCTTGCACCTGACGGACACAGACATTGGGTACTTCGACAGCCGCATGCGGCTCGATCCGCCACTGCGCCAGCAACGTGACCGTGATGCGCTGCGACAAGGTTTGCTTGACGGCACGGTGGACGCGCTGGTGTCAGACCACACGCCGGTCGACGAAGACGCGAAAACCTTGCCCTTTGCCGAAGCCGAGCCAGGTGCCACTGGGCTAGAGCTGTTGCTGGCGCTGGCCTGCAAATGGGGTGATGACAGCGGCGTCGGTTTGGTTCGTGCGTTGGCAGTGCTGACCAGCGAACCAGCCCGTGTGCTCGGCGCTGCTTTGGGCACGCTGCAAGCCAGCGCGGGTCAACTGGTCAAGGGTGGTGTGGCCGATGTGTGTATTTTCAATCCGGCTTCCAGCTGGGCTGTCGAGCCCGCCGCTTTGCGCAGCCAAGGCAAGCACACACCGTTTTCAGGTTACGAACTGCCGACACGGGTTTGCTGGACACTGGTTGGCGGCCAAGTGGCTTACGAAGCTCACCCGTCATGAGACTGGCGCGGCTCGGCTACCGGTTGTCTCGGGCCTTTTTACACACGCTCTCAGGATTCTGGATCATTCGTTCGCGCTTTCATCGGCTGTCGGCCGAAGAGCAGGGCGAACATGTCAACATCTGGGCCCGCAAGATGCTGGCCATCAGCGGTATCGAGCTGGTGCTGAAAGGCGAAGCGCTGGCCACGGGACCCGTGTTGCTGGTGGCGAATCACATCTCATGGCTCGACATTCTGGTAATGCACTCGGCTGGTTATTGCCGTTTTATCTCCAAGTCGGAAGTCAAACACTGGCCACTGGTGGGCACTTTGGCGACCGGCGCCGGTACGCTGTTCATTGAGCGCGAATCGCGGCGTGACGCGCACCGCGTGCTCAATCACATGGTGGCGCATTTGCACGACGGGCAGGTGTTGGCGGTGTTCCCTGAGGGCACGACCAGCGACGGCTTGAGCCTGCTGCCTTTTCACGCTAATTTGATTCAAGCCGCCATCACTGCCAATGTGCCGGTGCAGGCCTTGGCCCTGCGCTTTGTCGACAGGCGCACCGGCGAAGTCAGCCATGCGCCGCGCTTTGTCGGCGACGACACGCTGCTGGGCTCCATGTGGCGCACGCTGACAGCGCGTGAGTTGATGGCTGAGGTGACGGTGGGTGCCCCTGAGTTGGCGCGCGGACGTGACCGGCGCGCTTGGGCGGGTGACTTGCAGCGCGAAGTTCAGCGCTTAAGAGATGCCGACTGAATAGACATCGACAGCAAGCTGCGGCAGGACTCAGGCCTCGACGCGTGGAAAGGTCACCACGTGATCGACCTGCGCCCTGATCCCGATCCATTCGCCCACTGCGTGGTCATGGTGTGACGGCACATGCGCCATCACCGATTCGCCGCTTTGCAGCTTCAAGGTGTACAAGAATTCTGAACCCCGAAAAGCCTTGCGCAAGATCTGCGCTTTGACGGGCGCCGCATCGTCGTGCACGATGTCGTCGGCCCGCAGCAGCACGTCGCAAATGCCGTCTGGGTAGGCGTTGGGCAAGGGGCACTCTTGCATGTCATTATTGAGGTCGCCGAGCGCCGTGTGCACCACCACATTGCCTTGTTCTTTTTGCTCGATGTGTGCATGCGCAAAAACACCGTGGCCTATGAATTCCGCAACAAAGCGGGTGGCCGGGCGGTGGTACAGCTCGTAGGCGTCGTCCCACTGTTGCAACTGGCCTTCGTGCATAACGCCGATGCGGTCGCCGATGGCAAACGCTTCGAGTTGGTCATGCGTCACAAACAAAGCCGTCGCACCCGCCGCCTTCAAAATGCCGCGCACCTCATGCGCCAAGCGCTCGCGCAAATCGACGTCGAGGTTTGAAAACGGTTCGTCCAGCAACAGCAGTCGCGGCCGCGGAGCCAAGGCCCGGGCCAGTGCCACGCGTTGTTGCTGGCCACCAGACAACTGGTGCGGATGCAAATTTTCGGCGTGGCTCAAACCCACCAAGGCTAGCACTTCTTGCACGCGCGAACGCCGCTCAGCGTGTTTCAGGTGGTGCAGGCCGAAGCCAACGTTGTTGGCTACATCAAGGTGTGGAAATAGCGCGTAATCTTGAAACACCATGCCAATGCGGCGCGACTCTGGCGGCAAATGCACTTGTGGACTGCTGACGACGTCGCCAGCCAGCCGAATGCTGCCGGCGCTGGCTTTTTCGAGGCCGGCCACTGCGCGCAGCAGTGTGGTTTTGCCGCAGCCGGAAGGGCCGATCAGCACGCCAATTTCGCCAGCCGCCAAGGTGAAGGACGCGTTGTCGACCGCCCGGTGCGTCCGACCGGCGTAGTGAACGCACAACTGAGAGACATTCAAAAACATGGCTTTCATTGTAGATGATTACAATTCTCATTCGTACTTGTTTGGGCATTCTGCTCGGGCAAGGCAGGGCTTCTCTTTTTCTGGAATTCATGTTTCGTCGCCTTATCCCTTCCACGCTGCTGCTGTTATTGGTGCTGGTGCTGACCTTGCCGGTGTTAGCCATCATCTTGTCGTGGACGCAACTGGACCGCCACGCGTGGGACATCTTGCGGGAAATGGGCCGCACGGTGCTGCCAGACTATGTTGGCACCACGGTGTTGCTGTGCCTGTGTGTGGCGCTGGGTGTGGGCGTGTTGGGCATGGGCACGGCGGCCACAGTGACGCTGTTTGATTTCCCCGGGCGACGCATCTTTGAATGGGCGCTGTTGCTTCCGCTGGCCATGCCTGCATACGTGGTGGCTTATGCCTATACCGATTTTTTGCAATATGCCGGACCGCTCCAAAGCTGGCTGCGCGCGACGTTTGATTTGCAGGGCCGCTTGTTGCCCGAGGTGCGCAGCTTGGGCGGTGCCGTGTTGGTTTTCACGGTCGCGCTTTACCCGTATGTCTACTTGTTGGCGCGTACCGCATTGACCGAGCGTGCCGTGCACTTGATGGAGGCAGCGCGTCTGTTAGGAGCGCCTTTGTCGCGGCGTATTCGCGAAGTCGCTTTGCCGCTGGCCCGGCCTGCCGTGGCGGCCGGTATCGCGCTGGCGCTGATGGAAACGCTGGCCGACTTTGGCGTCTCAAGCTACTTCGGCATTCAGACGTTCACGGCGGGTATTTACAAGGCTTGGCTCAGCATGGACAACCGCATGGCGGCCGCACAACTGGCCACTGTGCTGTTGCTGTTCGTGGCGGTTCTGCTGAAGATAGAACAAAGTGCGCAAAAGCGCATGCGCTTTGCGGGCGGGCGTGGCGACCGTGCAGGGGCAGCAGACGCCTTGCCAACGCGTCTGTATGGCCAGCGCGCTGTCTTGGCTTGGCTTGTTTGTGGGCTGCCCATCGCCCTCGGCTTTGTGTTGCCGGTGCTCTTCATGCTGCGGCCGCTGCAGGCCGGTTGGGATGACTTGTCTTGGGTGTCT
>JBEDKR010000301.1:0-3441 GCA_041172005.1 Pseudomonadota bacterium | reverse complement strand
CTGGCTGGGCGCCTACATGCAGGCCCAAACCAACACGCTCAGCGCGCAGCAAGCCAGCCGCAGCGCGCTCGGCGTGGTCTCTGAGACCGCCATTGATTTAAGCCGTTACGGCCACCAGAGTTCTTTCCCCGGGGTAGCAGCGTACCGCCCCGATTTTGCCGCGGTCACACCGACCATTCTTTGATTCTTTGATACCTTCTTAGGAGACATTCGTGAGCCATCAAGATTCCAACAACGTCACCGCGGCCAACCGCCGCCAACTGCTTCAACTCGGTGCCGCAGGCGCTGCGCTGGGCACGGCCCCTTTCTTGTTCAACATCGCCAACGCGCAAACGGCGACGATCAAGATCGGTTTTCCGGTTCCTTTGACAGGTGCCTTTTCTGCGGAAGCGCAAGACCAGGTGCGCGCGGCAGAAATCGCCATCAAGGAGTTCAATGACGCCGGCGGCTTCAATGGCCGCAAGGCAGAACTGCTGGTGCGTGACGACAAGCTCAACCCAGGCGAAGCGGCGACCCGCACATTGGAGCTGATTGAAAAAGACAAGGTCGACTTCATCGTCGGTTCGCTGTCGGCCGCCACGCAGTTGTCGATCAACGCGGTCACCCGCGAACGCAAGATCATCTTCAACTCGATCAGCCAGTCGGACGCTATCAATGAAGCCAAAGACTGGAGTCCGTACACTTTTCACGAGGCACTGAACCCGCACATGACGGCCGGCGCTGTGGCGCGCTATGCCTTCCCGAAGTACGGCAAACGTGTGGTCTACCTGACGGCAGATTACGCCTACGGCCACGAGATGGTGCGCGGTTTTGAGCGGGCTGGCAAAGCCTTGGGCGCGACCACGCTGGCTGATATTCGGCACCCGATCGGCGCCGCCGACTATTCGTCGTTTTTGCCGCGCATCCAGTCGCTCAAGCCTGATGTGCTGGTGATGTGCAACTTCGGCCGGGATCTGGTGAACTCGGTCAAGCAAGCGACCGACTTTGGTCTGAAAGAAAAGACCCGCATCATCGCGCCCGTCCTGCTTTACACCTCACGCCAAGCCGGTGGTGCAGACGCCTTTGAAGGTGTCGTCGGCGGCACCTCTTATTACTGGGGCATCGAAGACAGCGTGCCGGCGGCCAAGGCCTTCAACGACAAGTTCCGCAAAGCCCATGGCGGTGCTGTGCCATCTGATTACGGCGCGCTGGGTTATGCCGGTATTCGCAGCGTTTTGCAGGGCGTGCTGAATGCCAAGTCAACCGACTCCCTGAAAGTCAGCTTGGCCATGGGTCAGATGAAATACAACTGGTACAAGGGCGATCAGTACTTCCGCAAGTGTGACCATCAGTCGGTTCAGTCGGTCATCATTGTGGAGTCGCAATCTAAGGGCATGAAAGACAAAAACGATGTCTTCAAGGTCGTCGGCATGGAAAATCCGAACGAAGCCAACTTGCGCAGTTGCACGGAACTCGGCCACAAGGCCTGACGGTAAAAGGAGAGCGTCCCGTGCTTGACATCACCCCTTCCTTGTTCATGCTGCAGTTGATGACGGGCATCGCCCTCGGGGCAGTTTATGCCCTGTTAGCGATCGGTCTGTCCTTGATTTTTGGCATGCTGACCGTGGTGAATTTTGCCCACGGGGCGTTCTTTATGGTGGGCGCTTTTTTAGGCGTTTATTTTTTGGGAGTGACCGGTAATTTTTGGCTCAGTCTGGTGATTGCACCTTTGGTCGTTGGGGCCATTGGTCTGCTGGCTGAGCGCTTCTTGGTCAGACCGTTGTACGGACGCGGCATCGACTATCCGCTGCTGCTGACCTTCGGTTTGTCGTATGTCTTGATTGATGTGGTGCGCGCCTTGTTTGGCATCGAAGGCTTGCCGTCATCGACGCCGGCGTCATTGCGCGGCGCGGTAGATCTTGGCTTTGGGCATTTCCCTTTGTACCGATTGTTCTTGATTGGTGCTACAGCTGTGGTGGTGCTGGCGCTCTGGCTGTTTCTGGAAAAGACGCGCTACGGTTTGATCATTCGCGCCGGTTCGCGTGACTCGGAAATCGTCCGTGTGTTGGGTGTCGATATCACCAAGGTCTGGTGGTTGGTGTTTGGATTGGGCACGGCCATTGCCGGTTTGTCGGGTGTACTGGCTGCGCCGACTCGGGCGGTGAACCCGGAGATGGGCATTCACGTGTTGGCCGAGGCGTTTGTGGTGACTGTTGTGGGCGGCATGGGCTCGTTGCCAGGTGCGGTGGTGGCTGGGCTGTTGGTGGGCATCGTCTTCAGCATGACCGCCTTGATGGCCCCCGCGTATGCCGAGATGTCGATATTTGTGTTGATGGCTTTGGTCTTGCTGGTGCGTCCGCAGGGGTTTTTTGGCAAAGCGGGAGCACTCGGATGAAGCTGCATTCTTTGGTCAATGGCATCGCTCGTCACCGTGTGGCGTCGGCCCTGCTGTTTTTGTTGGTATTCCCCTTGCTGATGCCGTATGAGGCCTTGGCCATCAACATTCTGATTTATGGTTTGTTCGCGGTCGGCTTTAACCTCGTGTTTGGCTACACCGGCATGTTGTCATTCGGCCATGCGTCATTTTTGGGCGTTGGCAGTTATTTGACCGGCATCGCCATGGTTCACTTTGGGGTGCATTGGATTCCGGCCATCTTCGTCGGTGTACTGGCGTCATTGGTCGCTGGCCTGTTCGTCGGTTATTTAGCGATTCGCACGCGTGGCATTTATTTTTCGATGGTGACCTTGGCGTTGGGGCAAGTCATTTACTACGCGTTCTACAAAGCCGAGCGTTGGACCGGTGGCGAAAACGGCTTGCGTGGTGTCAATGCAGAAGTGATTGATTTGTTTGGCTGGCACATCGACTTTCTGAACCCACTCACCAAGTACTACATCATCTGGATGTTTGTCGCCTTCGCTCTTTGGCTGGTGTCGCGCATCTTGGCATCGCCTTTCGGCTCGGTGATTGAATCGATCCGCGAGAACGAAAAAAGAACCGTCGCCTGCGGCTACGACGTGGCGCGTGCCAAGCTGCTGATCTTTGTGATTTCTGCGGGCGTTTGTGGCTTGGCTGGCGCATTGCGAGCCTTGCATTTGTCGGTGGTGCCGGTGGACTCGCTGCACTATTTACAGTCAGGGCAGGTTGTGATGATGACTTTGCTGGGCGGCATGGGCAGCTTTTTTGGGCCTTTCGTCGGCGCAGGTGTTTTCCTCTACTTTGAAGATATTGCGACCAATGTGACCAAGTACTGGATGGGTGCAGTCGGACTGCTGTTCATGGCCCTGATCTTGTTTTTTCCGCGCGGCATTTGGGGCAGCTTGATGCACATTCTTAAACAGCGCGGCATGCTGCAGGGAGACCGCAAATGATGCCCTCGCCATTGATCGAAGTGCGCAACGTGAGCTTGCATTTTGGGCACTTCAAGGCCCTGTCGAATGTCTCTGTGAGCTTTGCACCGAACC
>JBEDKR010000300.1:0-3443 GCA_041172005.1 Pseudomonadota bacterium | reverse complement strand
CCCGCCATGGGCGGGTAAGTCAAACACCATGAAGCGAATGCTGCGCCAAGCTTCGTTGTCGGGTGTTTGCTTGCGCACAGTGGACACCGTCTGCTGAAATGCGCCGCGACCAGCCCAAAGTTCGCCGTCCATTGCGACTACCGGCCAGCCGGCCGTGAACCACGCGGGTGCGAAGATGGTCTCGCCACCGCGTGTCCGCAGTTGGTGGCCGTCCCAGTAGCCCCGCATACCGTCGTACTTTTCACTGACCCAGTAGTCCTGCAAGGCAATGCCAGGGTGGTAGACCTTGGCAAGCATCAACGCCGGCTTGGGTTCGGTGGCGTGAAGTGGTATGGCTGGTGCCAGCACAAGCACCAAGCCCATAAACATCAACCCCACCCAAGCCGTGCCAGCCTTAAAATGGAGGACTGCGGCGGCGAGGCGGCTGTTCATGCTGGGTCAGCTTGGTTCGACGGGGTCGGCGATACCGCCCACAACATGGCTGAAACCACCATCGACGTAAGTGATTTCAGCGGTCACGCCACTGGCCAAATCACTCATCAGGAAAGCCGCGACGTTACCAACTTCATCGATCGTCACGTTCCGGCGAATTGGCGAGGCAGCAGCCACTGCGCCCAGAATTTTGCTAAAGCCGGCAATGCCGCTGGCCGCCAGAGTCTTGATCGGTCCGGCGCTGATGCCGTTGACGCGCATGCCCTTGGGGCCCATGGACTCGGCCATGTAGCGCACCGAAGCCTCAAGGCTGGCCTTGGCCAAGCCCATCGTGTTGTAGTTCGGCAGCACCCGCAAAGCACCCAGATACGTCAGCGTCAGCAAGGCTGATTTTGGGTTCAGGTAGGGCAGGGCGGCTTTGGCCATGGCTGGAAAGCTGTAGGCGCTGATGTCGTGCGCGACCTTAAAGCCCTCGCGCGACAGACCTTCCAAAAAGTCACCGGCAATCGATTCGCGTGGGGCATAGCCGATCGAGTGCACAAAGCCGTCGAAGGTCGGCCAATGGGCTGACAGGTCAACGAACAGCTTGTCGATTTGCGCATCGTCACCGACGTCGCAATCGAAGATCAGGGTCGAGTTGAAGTCGGCTGCAAATTCGGTGATTCGGCCTTTGAAGCGCTCGCCGACATAGCTGAACGCCAGCTCAGCACCTTGTGCGTGGCAGGCCTTGGCAATGCCGTAAGCGATCGAGCGGTTCGACAGCACGCCGGTGATCAGCAATTTTTTGCCAGTCAAAAATCCCATGTTCTTTTTCCTATCAAGATTTGTTAGCCGTCGTCCTTCGCTCAGAACGGGATGGACAGTTAAGGCAGAATTGTCGCATGCGTTGTCTGCGAATTGTTGCTGTTTTTCTGTCTGTGTCTTGGGGCCTTGGCGTCAGTGCGTCTGCCTGGGCCGGCTATGGCTACGCCCTGTGGGGCGACCTCAAATACCCCGCCGGCTTCACGCATTTTGACTACGTCAACCCGGCCGCGCCCAAGGGCGGCGAGCTGCGTTTGGTGAGTAATCTGCGCACCTCCACGTTTGACAAATACAACCCCTTCACCATCAAAGGCAGTGCGCCGGCTTACCTAGCCGACCTGATGTTTGACAGCTTGCTGGTCGGTTCACTGGACGAAACCGCTGCCGGCTATGGCCTGCTGGCCGAAGACGTGATGGTGGCGCCGGATGGTTTGAGCGCGACCTTCACGCTGCGCCCAGAAGCCCGATTTCACAATGGTGATCCAGTGCTGGCTGCCGATGTAAAGCACAGTTTTGACGTGCTCATGGGGCCTTACACCTCGCCGGCTTACAAGTCGATCCTAGAAGACGTAGCCGGCTTAGACGTGCTGGGCGAACGCCGCCTGCGTTACCGCTTTAAAAAACCAAACCGTGAACTGCCACTGACAGTCGGCGGCTTACCGGTTTTCAGCCGCAGCTGGGGCATGGAAGGCGGTCAGCCGAAAAGCTTTGACAAGGTGGTGATGGACATTCCCATCGGCAGCGGTCCCTACAAAATCGGGCCGGTGCGCTTTGGACGCGACATCACCTATTTGCGCGACCCGGCCTACTGGGCTAAAGACCTGAGCGTGCGGCGCGGCATGGTCAACTTCGACCGCATCACCGTCAAAATTTACAAAGACAACACGGCCAAACTGGAAGCGCTGAAGGCGGGTGAGTTTGATCTCATGCGCTTTTTCTCAGCCGGTGACTGGGCTCGGCGCGTCAACGGCAAGCGCTTTGATTCTGGCGAGTTGGTCAAAGGCGAGTTCAAGCACAGCTTGCCCTCGGGTTTTCAGAGCTACGTCATCAATGTGCGGCGCGACAAGTTCAAAGATGTTCGAGTCCGCGAAGCCTTGGGTCTGGCGATGGATTACGAGTGGATGAACCGGCAGATGTTCTACAACGCCTACCAGCGTGTGGTGGGTTTGTTTGGCAACACGGCGTGCCAAGCCAGTGGTTTGCCCAGCCCGCAAGAGCTGGCTATTTTGACGCCGTGGCGCCAGCAGGTTCCCGCTGCGGTTTTGGGCCCGATGTTTGCGCCGCCGCGCACCGATGGCGACAGCTCTTTGCGCGCCAACCTGCGCCGCGCCCGCGACCTGTTGGCGGAAGCCGGTTGGCAGATCCAGAATGGCGTGTTGCAGAACAGCCGCGGGGAAGCGATGGTCATTGAATACCTCGACAGCAACGAAGGCGGCGCTCGTGTGGTGGCGCCGTGGGCGCGCAATCTTGAAAAGCTCGGAATCAAACTCAACTACCGGGCTGTCGATTTCGCGCTTTACCAGCAGCGCCTGAGCAAGTTTGAGTTTGACATCGTGTCGCTGGCCTACGGCGGCACCCATAACCCGGGGCAAGAGTACGCCAACATGTTCGGCAGTCAAGCCGCCGTCACGGAAGACTCAGGCAACATGGCCGGTGTCAGCAGCCCGGCGGTCGATGCGATCATTGCGCGCATGACCAGCGCCAAAAGCCAAGCTGATTTGCTGCCCGCTTGCCGCGCGCTAGACCGCGTTATCAGCCACAGCCACTACCTGATTCCCCAGTGGACGGCGTCGACACACCGCATGGCGTTCAATGACCAACGATTGGCTCGCTCGCCCTTGACGCCGGCTTATTCCACGGGTGAGCCCTGGGCCATTTTCACGTGGTGGGCGCGCTGATGTTCGCTTACATCCTCAAGCGCTTGCTACTCATGGTGCCGACCTTGCTCGGCGTGCTGATCATCACCTTTGCCGTGGTTCAGTTTGTGCCCGGTGGCCCGGTTGAGCAGTATTTGGCCGAAGCCAAAGCGGGTGCCAGCGGAGGCGGTGGCGCTGAGGGCGGCGGCTTCAGTTATCGAGGCGCGCAAGGCGTTGACCCGAAGCGCATTGAGCAGATCAAAGCGCTGTATGGCTTTGACAAACCTGCGCATGAACGCTTCTTTCAAATGCTCGGGCAGTTCGCCCGTTTTGACTTGGGCACCAGCTTTTTTC
>JBEDKR010000299.1:0-3446 GCA_041172005.1 Pseudomonadota bacterium | reverse complement strand
CGGGGGTCGTAGTCAGACTGGCGCTGCGCTATCAATTGCCGGTGCCAAGCGTAGCTTTCGGCTGCAGACAAGCCGCCGGTGGCGTTGATGCTGGTCAGATCATTGATCTCGGCCAGCTCGATCTCGACAATCTCCGCGCCTGCCGCTCGCAGCACGCGCAAGCTGTGCTCAAAAGCGCTGGCCACAGTGGCGTCCAAGCCGTCTAGCATCAGGCTGCGGGGCACAGCAAAACGGCTGGCCGACAAATGCTTGCCCGCCAGCTCCACGCGCCTGTCGGCCAGCACTTCATGCACCAACACGGCATCGCGCACTGATCGCGTGATGGCGCTGACGGTGTCGAGCGTGGTCGACAAGGGCAGGGCGCCCGCAGTCGGCACCAAGCGCGCCGTGCTTTTAAAACCTACAAGACCACACAGGGCTGCTGGAATGCGGATCGAGCCACCCGTGTCAGAGCCCAAGCCAACGGCTGCTGCCCCTCTCGCCACGGACACCGCTGCGCCCGATGACGAGCCACCCGGAACGCGGGCCAACAAGCTGTCGGCAGGGTTGACTGGCGTGCCGTGGTGCGGATTGATGCCGACGCCGGAGTAGGCGAACTCGGACATGTTGGTGCGGCCGGCGATCAGACCGCCGGCCCGGCGCAATCGGGCAACTGCCGGGCAGTCGGTCAGCGCCGGTTCTGCGTCAGTCAAGACGATAGAGCCGGCCAGGGTTCGTTCACCTGCGACGTCAAACAGGTCTTTGACTGAGATCGGCAGACCCGCCAATGGGCAGGAATTGGCCTGGTTGCGGGCGGCATCCTGAGTGGCATGCTGGGCCGCTTCTGCCATGCACTGAGCCGGATGGCTGATGTATGCATGTTCGCAAGCGCTGCTCAAACTGGCCTGGCGGGCTTGATTCAAGGCTTCGGTGAGGCTCATCTGGCCGGATGCGATGGCTTGGCGTTGCGCGTGCAGGTCTTGGAGCATGGGTTACGGTGGCTTCACGCCTGAGGGTGGTATGATCTGCGGGCTTTGTGAATGACTGAAAAATCATTTGCAAAGTAAATCGCAAATCAGCCACACAAGGTGTCGTTCCGGAAATAAGTCCAGACGATAAGCGCTGATTTTAGACACAACCTTTGGAGTTTTACATGTCAGTTACCATGCGCGAAATGCTTGAAGCCGGCGTCCATTTTGGACACCAAACCCGCTTCTGGAACCCTAAGATGGCTCCGTACATCTTCGGTCATCGCAACCGTATTCACATCATCAACCTGGAAAAATCGCTGCCGATGTTCCAGGACGCAGCCAAGTTTGCACGTCAACTCGCTGCCAACGGCGGCAACATTTTGATGGTTGGCACCAAGCGCCAAGCTCGTGACATCGTTGCTGCTGAAGCTCAGCGCGCCGGCGTGCCTTACGTTGACCAGCGTTGGTTGGGCGGCATGCTGACCAACTTCAAAACGGTCAAGACTTCTATCAAGCGGCTGAAGGAAATGAAGGCTCAGCAAGAGTCTGGCCTCGACACCATCAGCAAAAAAGAGCAGCTCACGTTCAAGCGTGAAATCGAGAAGCTCGAAAAAGACATCGGCGGCATCCAAGACATGGCTGCCTTGCCAGATGCGATTTTCGTGATCGACGTCGGTTTCCACAAAATCGCCGTGGCTGAAGCGCAAAAGCTCGGCATCCCACTGATCGGTGTGGTTGACTCCAACCACTCACCCATCGGTATCGATTACGTGATCCCAGGCAACGATGACTCGTCCAAAGCAGTTGAGCTGTACGCTCGCGGTATTGCTGACGCGATCATCGAAGGCCGTGCTAACTCTACCGGCGAAGTGGTTCGTGCTGCTGCGCCTGTCGCCGCCGACGAATTCGTCGAAGTGCAAACCGCAGCTTAATCACTGCGGCCTTGCGCCACTCGAAAAAGGGGCTCGGGTAGCCCCTTTTTCACAATTAAATTTTGCGGATACCAGCTGGTCTGCAATTCGTACATCCAGTCAATCGACTCTCACGGAGAACCAAAAATGATAATCACTGCAAGCATGGTCGCTGAACTGCGTGCCAAGACCGACGCCCCGATGATGGAGTGCAAAAAAGCACTGACCGAAGCCGACGGCAACATGGAAAAAGCCGAAGAAATCTTGCGCGTCAAGCTGGGCAACAAGGCTGGCAAAGCCGCTTCCCGCATCACCGCTGAAGGCGTTGTAGCAACGTATTCCGAAGGCGGCATTGGCGCTTTGGTTGAAGTCAACTGCGAAACAGACTTCGTCACCAAGAACGACAGTTTTTTGGGTCTGGTCAAGGCTGTGGCCGAAGGCATCGTCAAGCACAAGCCTGCTGATGTCGAAGCCATCGGTGCCATGCCTTTCTCGATGGACGGCTTTGGCCCGACGATCGAAGATGTGCGCAAAGGCCTGATCGGCAAGATCGGTGAGAACATGAGTGTTCGCCGCTTCAAGCTTTTTGATGCTGGCAACCAACTGGCTTCTTATTTGCACGGCACGCGCATCGGCGTGGTGGTCGAATTTGAGGGCGACGAAACCGCTGCCAAAGACGTTGCCATGCACGTGGCCGCCATGAAGCCAGTGGCGCTGTCCAGTGCTGATGTGCCGGCTGAACTGGTCGCTAAAGAGCGTTCAGTGGCAGCAGCCAAAGCGGCTGAAGATGCCGCCAAAGCACAAGCCGAAGGCAAGCCAGTTCAGTCCGCTGAAATCGTAGCCAAGCGTATTGACGGTGGCGTGCAGAAGTACCTCAAAGAAGTCAGCCTTTTCAACCAGTCGTTTGTCAAAAATGACAAGCAAACGGTTGAGCAAATGCTCAAAGAACGCGCTACCACGGTGAAAGCTTTCACCATGTACGTGGTCGGCGAAGGCATCGAGAAGAAGGTTGACGACTTCGCTGCCGAAGTGGCTGCACAGATCGCTGCGGCTAAAGCTGCCTGATAGAACTGCCTGATCATTCAAGGGTCAAGCGCCGCGCCATCCCCATCAACCCTCACTCACGGACTCGCCATGCCAGCCTATAAGCGGATTTTGCTCAAACTGTCAGGTGAAGCCTTGATGGGTGATGATGCTTTCGGTATCAACCGGGCGACGATTGTGCGGATGGTCGAAGAGATTGCCGAAGTCTCGCGTCTCGGCGTCGAGATGGCCATCGTCATCGGCGGCGGCAACATCTTTCGCGGCGTGGCGGGCGGTTCGGTCGGCATGGACCGCGCCACAGCCGACTACATGGGCATGTTGGCCACCGTGATGAACGCGCTGGCACTGGGCGACACCATGGACAAAGCCGGGTTGACACCGCGCGTGATGTCGGCCATCGCCATTGAGCGGGTTGTAGAGCCGTATGTGCGGCCAAAAGCTTTGCAGTATCTTGAAGAGGGCAAGGTGGTGATTTTTGCAGCCGGAACCGGCAATCCATTTTTTACCACCGACACTGCCGCTGCCTTGCGTGGTGCAGAAA
>JBEDKR010000298.1:0-3448 GCA_041172005.1 Pseudomonadota bacterium | reverse complement strand
CGTTTTACCTGGGCCGCTTTGGCTTGTGCTGCCATTGGATTGATAGCAACCAGCAACGCCGTCTTGGCTCAGTCGGATTACCCTACCAAGCCGGTGAAAATCATCGTGCCGTTTCCGCCGGGCGGCACCAGTGATGTGATGGGCCGCATGCTGGCCGACGAGCTGAGCAAAATTCTCAAGCAGCCCTTCATCGTTGAAAACGTGGGTGGTGCGGGAGGCATCATCGGGACAGAGCGGGCTAGCAAGATGACGCCGGACGGCTACACCTTGATCCAGACCGGTGTCGGCCAAAACGCTGTGGCGCACGGTCTGGATCCGAACATCAAGTACAACTCGATGACGGATTTCATCCATATTTCGCAAGTCCATTCAGGACCCAATGTGTTGGTGGTGAACACCGCGACGCCGTACAAGTCGGTCAAAGACATTGTTGACTACGCGAAAGCCCACCCGGGCAAGCTGGACTACGGCTTCACCCACGCGGCCTCAGGTCACATGGCCATGGAGTTGTTCAAACAAACCACCGGCATTTACATGACGGGTATTTCGTACCGTGGCGGTGGCCCGATGCTGACCGATCTGTTGGGCGGAACGATCCCGATGATGTTCATCAACCAAGATGCGGCCTTGCCGCACGTCCGGGCGGGTAAGTTGCGGCCGATTGCTGTGTCCAGCGCGCAGCGCAACCCGCTGTACCCCGACGTGCCAACGATTGCCGAGTCGGGTTACAAAGGTTTTGAAGCCCTGTCGTGGTCAGGTATTTCAGCCATCAAAGGCACACCGCAACCGATTGTTGACAAGCTTGAAGCTGCCATCGCACAAGCTATGAACTCTGACGCCATCAAACAACGCATGGGGTCCGTCGGCTTCATCATTCCAGAGCAAGGCTCCAAGCATTACACCGCCTTTGTGAAGAAGGAAATGGACACTTGGACACGCGTCATTAAAACCGCTGGCATCAAGCCTCAATAACCTTTAACGAATTTCCTTTTCTGGACACACACGCTGCATGAAAACTCTCCAATCTATCCAAGCCCGTACGGGCGAAACGCTCGGTGCGCCATTGCTGGCCACGACCTCTGCACAAGTTGACGCCGCCGCCAGCGCTGCGGCTCAAGCCTTTGATGCTTGGGCTGCCAGCACGGGCGAGACGCGCGGCAACTTGCTGCGCGGTCTGGCAATCGCACTGGAAGCCGACCGTGAAGGTTTGGTGAGCTTGGCTGACGAAGAAACCGGACTCGGTCCAATGCGTCTGAACGGTGAGTTAGATCGCACAGCGTTTCAGTTGCGCCGTTTTGCCGACATCGCTGAAAAAGGCCTGGCCTTTGATCGCTTGGACGATCCGGCTGTGGCTGGTCCGCCGCCTGCTGGGCATCCGGCGATGGTGCGTCAGCGCGTGCCGCTGGGCCCTGTGGCGATGTTTTCTGCGAGCAATTTTCCGTTCGCGTTTTCTGTCTTGGGCGGCGACACCGCTTCAGCCTTGGCCGCCGGCTGCCCGGTCGTTGTCAAAGCGCATTCGGGCCATTTGCTGTTGTCGAACCGTGTCTTCGGTTTGGTGCAAAAGGTGCTGAGCGAACAGAAGCTGCCGGCTGGTCTGATTGGTTTTATTCAGGGTGGCGGCTCGGACGTCGGTGTACGTTTGGTGCAGCATCCGGCCATGGCGGCCGGTGCCTTCACAGGCTCGACGCGCGGTGGCGCGGCGCTGCAGGCGGTGGCCAACGCACGGCCACGGCCGATTCCGTTTTATGGCGAACTCGGTTCCATCAACCCGGTGGTGGCGATGCCTGCACTGCTGGCTGAAAAGAGCGCTGAACTCGCGGCCTTGCTGGCCGGCTCGATCAGTCTGGGTTGCGGTCAGTTTTGCACCAGCCCGGGCGTGATTGTTTTGATCAAGGACGCCGCCTCGGATGCGTTTGTCAGCCAACTGGTCACGGCATTGGCGGCACAAAATCCGCATGCCATGTTGACGCCCGGCATGCGCCAAGCTTTTGACTCGGGTGTCACTCACATGCTGGCGGCCGGTGCCAAGCCCTTGCTACACGAAGCTGGCAAGCCAGAGGCACCCCGGCCTTTCCTCGCTGAAGTGGATGCGGCTAACTTCATCGCCAAGGCTGAGTTGCGGGAAGAGTTGTTTGGCCCGTCCAGCCTGATCGTGCGCGCAGCCTCTGTGGCCGAGGCACTTGAGGTCTTGCACGCCGTCGGCGGCAGCCTGACCGTGACCTTGTGGGGCGTTGACGCGCCGACGGCTGACAACCAAGCCTTGGTGCGCGCGGCCATGGCGATTGCCGGGCGAGTTCTGTTCACCGGCGTGCCGACAGGTGTGGCTGTCACCGCCGCGCAGCAGCACGGCGGTCCGTGGCCTTCATCGACCCAGCCGATGACCACCTCCGTTGGGGACGCAGCGATGGACCGATTCTTGCGCCCCGTGGCTTTGCAGGACGCACCGACTTGGCTGTTGGCGCGCAACGGCCGACCTTGCTGATGTGAGCGCCTTCGGGCGTTTACATCAAGTGTTTAAAAATCCAGCAAGCTCAGTCCGACGCTGAAGACGGTCCGCTTGCGGTTGTAGTCGATCAAGCTGTCGCCGTAGCCGCTGAAAAGCTGCGTGTGCAGGCGCAGGTTGCTTCTGCCGCCATCGTCGCGTGAGCCGATGGTGCGCAGCCACTCCAGCCGGGCTGAGCCGTTGCCGTCTTGGCGCAGGGAATGCAGCCAAGTCAGGCCGACAGAGTGTTGCTGGTTAACGTTCCACATGGTTTTCAATTCAGCGCGGCCGATGGTGTTTTCAATCCCCGGGTTGTCGTCGCTGGTCGCGTTTTCGGCGAGCCGTTTCCAGACCCTGGCTTGCACCATCCAGCGGTTGTCCAACTCAGCGCCGGCCATCAGGTAGACCCGGTTCCAGCTGCGAGACAAAGGCAGGCTTTGACCGTTGGATTGATGGACCAAGCCTACACCGCTGTAACGCAAGCGCCAGTCAAATGGCAGCTTCGCGTCCGTCGGGTAGACGTAGACAAGTTCTGGCTCGTGGTCGGTGGTTCGAAACGGTCTGGAGATATTGCTGCTGAAGAGTTGCCAGTATGACTGCTGCGAGTAGGCGAACCAGAGGGAATCCTTGCGCTCAGCACCTCCCTGTGTCAGCAGACCTTGCGCCACCTTGGTTCGCATGGACAGCTGCAGCCGTGTTTCAGTGTTGCTGTAATTGACGGGCGTGGCCGCTGTGTGATTGGCTGCGCTCGAACTGGGTTGCTCGTTCACTGTGTCGGAGCCGACGACGGAGAACGACAGCGGCCGGTAGCCCCGAATGCGGAAGGTGCCGCAATCAGTGTCGTTTTCAAGCTCCCAAAACCGCGACAAGGTGCTGTAGCGCTTGTCATGACAGGCGTCTGTACGGGCTATTTCGGTGCTGGTGTTGTCAGTGTTGGCCTGCATACCTATAGGCTCAGGCATGTTG
>JBEDKR010000297.1:0-3451 GCA_041172005.1 Pseudomonadota bacterium | reverse complement strand
ACGTCGATGTTGATGCGCACGCCGACTTGGTAACCCAGTTTGTTGGCGTCGAGTGCGCTTTGGCTGGAGAGTTCAGCGGCTTCCAGCGCTTTGACTTGCCCTTGGCCCGAGACCAAACCGAAAAAGGCGGTGCGCGTGCTCAGTGCGACGGTGCGGCGCGCGCCTTCCAGGTCGGTGCGGGCTTTGTCGCTCAGCGACAGAGTTTCACGCACGCGGTTTTGCGTGGCATAGCCGGCGAACAGCGGCAGGTTGAAGTTCAGGCCAACAGCGGCGCTGGTGCTGCGCGTACCGGCTGAGTTAGTGACCGTTCCGCTTGGATTGCGGCTGCCACCATAGCTGGCGACCAAGTCGAGCGTGGGCTTGTGGCCGGCTTCGGCTTTGTCGACTTCAAGCCGGGCAATGTCGAAGTTGCTTTGCGCCAAGCGGATGACGGGGTGGACGGTTTCAGACTGCAAGACCCAAGCGTTGACATCGACTGGCACGACCGCTGGCAACACCAGCGGTGCCGCCAAGCCGCGCGGCTGTGTTTCGGCTTTGCCGACCAGTTGGTCTAGCGCTAATTTTTTGACACGCAAATCGTTCTCGGCGGCAATTTCTTGGGCCATCACGAGGTCATAGCGGGCTTGCGCTTCGCGCGAGTCCGTGATGGTGGCGGTGCCGACTTCGAAGTTGCGTTGGGCAGAGGCCAGTTGCTCGGCCACCGCGGCTTTTTGCGCTTTGACAAAGGTCAGGCTGCTTTGCGAAGCCAGCACGTCAAAGTAGGCTTGGCTGGTGCGCACGATCAGGTCTTGCTCGGCGGTGTCGAGCAGCGAGCGGGCTTGGTCGAGCTGTTTTTTGCCTTGCTCGTAAGTGGCCCAGTTGCCGGGGCGGTAGAGCGGTTGGGACGCGCTGAGGGTGGCCGTTTGATTGTTGAATGCGCGGTTCAGCGTAGGGCTCACAGGGCTGATACTCAAATCCGTCCGCGTTGCACCGGCAGACAAACCCGCCGTTGGCAAGATGCTGGCTCGGGTTTGTTCGGCGCGCGCCAGATTGGCGTCGTACTGCAAGCGGGCTGACAAATAGCCCGCGTCAAAGGCGCGCGCTGACTCGTACAACTCAACCAGATTTTGAGCTTGTGCTAACGGTGAGCACGTGGCCCAGAGGCTGGCCACAGCCAAGGACAACAACGTAGGAGCGCGCATTTTTATTGTTCTCATGATGGTTCTGAAAAAGAAACGCCTGTGGGCAAGATGGCCGAGATAAAAGTCAGTAGCGTGGCACCGAGGGGTCGACTTCATGCGACCAAGCGTCAATGCCACCTTGCAGGTTCACGACTTCGGTGAAACCGCTTTGCACGAGGAAGTTGGCGACTTGTAGGCTGCGCATGCCGTGGTGGCACAGGCACGCGACGGGCTGGTCTGGGTCGAGTTCGGCCAGTCGTGCGGGTACTTCACGCATGGGAATGGTCAGCAGCTTGAAGCCGTCTTCGCTGACGCAGGCGGTTTGCACTTCCCAAGGCTCGCGCACGTCGAGCAGCACCGGTGTCACGGCCGCGTTGGCGGTGGCGGCCACGCTGCCTATCCAACTTGAAAATTGGCTTGGAGAAACTTGCGGGATCATGGTTGCCTCTAAAAAAGAGCGAGGGAAAGATTCAGAAGCTGAACTTCGATGGTTCAGGGAAATTCAGCAGGCGAGGGGCCACAGTGTCCCAAGCTTCGGTGCTGCCGAAAGCCTGCTCGCCGGTGCGGGTGATCAAGGTGGCGCGCATCACAGGTTCTTCGCCAACGATGGCGCTCAAACGGCCGCCGACTTTCAGCAGTGCCAGCAATTCGGCGGGCACTTCGGCCACAGAGCCACTCAACGCAATCGCGTCAAACGGGCCTTGCACGCCCGCTTTTTCAGCGGCGCCTGGGGCCAGCAGGGCGCTGCCGTCGAGCTGCAAAACTTCGACGTTGTAGACGCCCGCTTTTTGCAGATTGTCGCGGGCGCTTTGGGCCAGCGTCGGCTCCATTTCAAGGCTGATGACTTGCTGCGCACGGTGCCCCAGCAGGGCCGCCATGTAGCCCGAACCAGTGCCGATTTCCAGCACCTTTTCATGCTTTTGCACGTTCAGGTCTTGCAGAATGCGAGCTTCAATTTTGGGCGCCAACATGCATTGGCTGGGGTTGCTCTGCGGCGGCAACGGGATTTCCATGTCGACAAAAGCCAGCGACTTGTGGGCCAGTGGTGCGAAGTCTTCACGTTTGACCACGGCCAGCAACGCCAAGACTTGGTTGTCCAGCACTTCCCAAGGGCGGATTTGCTGCTCGATCATGTTGAAGCGGGCTTGTTCGTAGTTCATGGTGCTGGGCGTCGTGCGTGAATGAAAGAGATTGATTTTAACGATTCTGGTGAACGTTCAAGAACTGGACTTGGTCTTTATACCGCTGGGCTTGTTTGCGGCCAAACCGTGCAGCATCACCGCGACTTGGTTGGCGATGTAGGCATCGGGGTCGAGTGGCACATTGTTGGGCAGGCCGGCAGCCGAATGTTTGGACAGGATCAAAAACATCATGGCGGCGACCACGCCATAAACCGCAAAGTCCAGGTTGACAGCGCGAAACTCGCCGCGGTCGATGCCGCGTTGCAGCACTTGACGAATCAGCGCGTGGCCGGGTTGCACCACTTCGTTTTGATAGAACTCAACGATGTCCGGAAAGTGTCCGCCTTCGCTGATCATCAGCTTGGTGATGCCCGATGCTTGGGTTGAGCCAATGCGTTGCCACCATGTTGTCATGCAGTGGTGCAGCATGTCGGCGGCGGAGCCTTCGTAGCTTAAAAACTCGGTATTCCATTCTTCAAAGCGGCCAGAAATGTTCTCGCGCACCACGGCCTTGAAGAGTTCTTCTTTGCTCGGGAAGTACAAAAAAACCGTGCCCTTGGAAACGCCTGCGCGCTTGGCGACTTCTTCCATGCGGGTGGCGGCAAAGCCTTTTTCAACAAACAAGTTCAGCGCCGCATCCAGCAGTTCGCCCGGCCGCGCTTCCTTGCGCCTTTCGCGTTTGTGCGCAAGGCTGGCGGCGGTGTCGGTGAAAAATTTGGGAAGTTGCATCTAACAAGTGCGGTCAAAGATCTCTATTACTGACTGATTGGTTAGTAATGTAGCGACTGGGATTGACGCGGTCAAGTCAGTTTGTCAGCGCAAGGCCAGCCACTCCCGTAGCACCTGACGTGAAGCGGTCAGTCCGTGAGCTGATGGGAGCCATTCGAGCAGTGGGCGCTCACTTGGTAGTACAAAGCCCATGGGCGATGGCAGCACGGTGAAACCGGCTGTCTCAAACAGGGCTTGGCTGCGCGGCATGTGCCAAGCGTGGGTGACGAGGGCGATGTGGTGGATGCCGGCAGCGGCCAGCAAGTCATGCATGCGGGCGGCGTTTTCGGCGGTGTCGCGGGATTGGTTGTCGATCCAGCGCAGCGTCACACCCAGTTCTAC
>JBEDKR010000296.1:0-3472 GCA_041172005.1 Pseudomonadota bacterium | reverse complement strand
CGTGATGGCTCAGCATCTGTTGTTGAGCCTCGGTTTGCACGGAAAACTCGGCCAAACGCAGGCCGGCACGTTTGACGCCGGCCGCGCCGCTGCGCAAGCATGGTGGCTCAAAACCTTGCCCGCTAGCGCGCCCCCGGTGATCGACAACGGCTCGGGCCTCAGCCGCAGCGGGCGCATCAGTGCGCGCAGTTTGGCGGCCATGTTGCAACACGCCGCCAAGAGTCCACTGGCCGATGCGCTGGCTGATTCTTTGCCAGTGGTTGGTGTGGATGGTGCCATGCGTGAGCGCGCCAAATCCGTGACCGGTAGGGCACAAATCAAAACCGGTTCCTTGCGCGATGTCAGCGCCGTCGCCGGTTATGCCCAAGGCGCCAGCGGCAGCCGCTACATCGTCGTCGGCATCGTCAACCACCCGAACGCCAGCGCAGCGCGGCCAGCGCTGAACACCTTGATCGAATGGGCTGTACAGGACCGAAAGTGAGGTTAATGGCGAGCTAGTATGTGCGCTCTGATTGCGCGGCCTAAACTGGCTTCATGATTCCTTTCTCAGTTCTTGACCTCGCCCCCATCGTCCAAGGCAGTGATGCCGCCGAGTCTTATCGCAACACTTTGAGTCTGGCGCAACACGCCGAGGGCTGGGGCTACAAGCGTTACTGGCTCGCCGAACACCACGGCATGCCGGGCATCTCCAGTGCCGCCACGTCGGTGCTGATCGCGCATGTGGCTGGCGGCACCAAGACCATTCGCGTGGGCGCGGGCGGCGTCATGTTGCCTAACCATTCACCGCTGGTGATTGCGGAACAATTCGGCACGCTCGAGTCTTTGTTTCCTGGCCGCATTGACCTCGGTTTGGGCCGTGCGCCGGGGTCTGACCAGATCACGGCACGGGCTTTGCGCCGCAACCTGTCCTCTGATTCAGACGCTTTTCCGCAAGACGTGATGGAGCTGATGGATTATTTTTCGGACTCGCCGCGTCAGCCCGTGCGCGCAGTCCCCGGCACCGGTCTGCACGTGCCGATGTGGATCTTGGGTTCGAGTTTGTTTGGCGCGCAGTTGGCCGCTGCCTTGGGTTTGCCCTTTGCGTTTGCTTCGCATTTCGCGCCCGCGCAGATGATGCAAGCGATTGAGATTTACCGTGCGCGCTTTCAGCCGTCCGTGCGTCTGGCCAAGCCTTACGTGATGCTCGGCTTTAATGTGTTTGCGGCTGACACCGATGAAGAAGCGCAGCTGTGTGCGACCTCGCAACACCAAGCCTTCGTCAACTTACGCAGCGGTCTGCCGGCCAAATTACCGCCACCCAAGGCTGACTTCTTGCAAAGTATCGGGCCGCAAGAACACGCTTTGCTGGACTCGGTGCGTCAGAGTTACGCCATCGGTTCTATCGACACGGTGCGACGTGAAATGAACGCCTTCATCGAGCGCACCGGCGCCGATGAGTTGATGATTGCCGGCCAGATTTTTGACCACGACGCACGCCTGCGCTCTTACGAAATCACGGCTGAACTGCAGCGCGCGTAAGCCTGTCCCGCACGCCGTCCCATTCGGTCGCGGCGGGCAGTGCTTCCACCCATATTTGAGCCACGCCTTGCGCATCAAAATCGCGCAGCACGGCAAAGAGTTCATGCGCCACTTGTGACGCTTGCAGCGGCATGGCGCGGTACAACACAGACGCGGCGCTGATCGCGTCAATACCGGGAATCGAGTACGCATAGACAGCGATGCGTTGCGATGGCTCAACCGCAGCCAAGGCGGCTTGCAATTCAGTCTTGTCCATCAAACGCACTTTGGCGTTGGGCGCGTAGTGCGACGCCAGTGTGCCCGAAGCGCGCGGTGCGTTGGACGTCAGCGCTTGATTGTCGAGCACCGGCTGACCGCAAGCTGCTTCGAGCTCCGCACGTGTCAGCACGCCGGGGCGCAGCAACACCGGCTGGCCTCGGGTGCAGTCGACGATGGTCGATTCGATCCCCACGTCGCAGGGGCCGCCGTCAAGCACGAACAAGGCATCGCCCAGTTCATCGGCCACATGCGCGGCCGTGGTCGGGCTGACGCGGCCAAAACGATTCGCACTGGGCCCGGCGACGCCGGTGCGGCAGGCTTTCAGCAGCGCTTGCGCGACTGGATGTGAGGGGCAGCGCAGGCCAATTGAGTTTTGGCCACCGGCCGCTGCCGTGGCAACACCGGGCTTGCGCTGCAAGATGAGCGTGAGCGGGCCGGGCCAAAAAGCGGCTATCAATCGCGCGGCAAATGGCGGCACGCTGCTAGCGTAGTCAAGCACTTGCTGAGCTTCAGCGATGTGCACGATGAGCGGATGATTGGACGGCCGGCCCTTGGCTGCATAGATCAGCGCCACCGCCGCGTCGTTGGACGCGTCAGCGCCCAAGCCGTAGACGGTTTCAGTCGGCAAGCCGATGAGCTCGCCGCTGCGAATCAGGCGCGCAGCCTCGGCGACGGCGGCGGGATCTGTGCCCGAGAGAATCATTCAGTTGCTTTCAAGGCCGGGCAAGCTCAGCAGCGCTGCCACTTGGCGTGCTGTGGCTTGCACCGCCGCCACGCTGGCGCCGGTGATGTTCAGGTGGCCCATCTTGCGGCCGGGGCGCGCTTGCGTCTTGCCGTACAAGTGCAAATGTGTGCCGGGCAAAGCCAACACCGCCACCCAGTCGGGTGTGCGCTCAAGGCCTTGCGCGTCAAACCAGCTGTCGCCTAGCAAGTTCAGCATGATGGCCGGCGAATGTTGGCGCGGCGTGGGCAGCGGCAAGCCGGTGAGCGCGTGCACCTGCAAGTCAAATTGCGAGCTGTCGCAAGCGTTCATCGTGTAGTGGCCGCTGTTGTGCGGACGCGGTGCCATTTCATTGACGACCAGCGTGTCTTCAGCGGCATTGCCAGAAGCGCTGGCCAGCACAAAAAATTCCACACACAGCACGCCCACGTAGCCGATCTGCGCGGCAATGGCTTCAGTGGCAGCGCGTGCACGCGCCGACAAGGCAGCCGGCAGGCAGCCGTCATAGGCGTGCGTCACCGCCAAGATGCCGTCGACATGCACATTGCGCTGCGGTGCAAAACTGACGATCTTGCCGTCCCAGCCGCGCGCCACTATCACCGACAGTTCGGCTTTCAGGGGCAGCATTTTTTCGAGCACGCAAGCCACGTTGCCCAAGCTGTTCCAAGCGCTGGCGAGTTCGGCGGCGTTCTTCACGCGGGCCTGGCCTTTGCCGTCATAGCCCATGCGTGCGGTTTTCAAAATACCGGGGAACAGGTCGGCCGAAACGGCGGCTAGATCGGCTGGGGTTTCCAGCACCGCATAGGGCGCACACGGCACGCCAGAGGCTGCAGCACAGGCGCTGAAATGGGATTTTTCATCGATCCGGTTTTGAGCGATTGAGACGGTGTCGGCGCTGGGTGCCACCGGCCGCGTGGCGGCGAGTTGTTGCATCGCGGCAGCCGGTACGTTTTCAAATTCGGTGGTGATGGCCGC
>JBEDKR010000295.1:0-3485 GCA_041172005.1 Pseudomonadota bacterium | reverse complement strand
CTTGGCCGCCGGACGCTTCGCCGCCTATGGCGTGTTGGCAGCTGTGATCATGCTGCTGAGCTGGCGCAGTCGGCGCTGGCCAACTTGGCGGCAAGCCAGCGCGGCCATGGTTTTGAGCTTGCTGGGGTTTTCTGGTTACTACCTGCTGCTGGTCTTGGCCATCCAAGATGCTGGTACCCAAGTGCCCACGCTGATCATCGGCACCATCCCGTTGTGGGTCATGTTGTTGGGCAAACCCGCCGCCTTGCGCTGGCGAAGTTTGTTGCCGGGTTTGGTTTTGACCGCAGCCGGACTGGCGCTGATGATGGGCGCAGTGCAGGCCAGCATCACGGCGCAGGGCGGGGATTTATGGCGGGGTGTGGCGCTGGCGACGCTGGCCATGTTCAGCTGGACGGCCTTCACGCTGCTCAACTCGGCCTGGCTCAAACGCCATCCAGATGTCAAGGCCACCGACTGGGCCAACTGGTTGGGCATTGCCACCGGCGTCGGTGCCTTGCTGATGTGGTTGAGCAATGGCTCTGACGTGCAAGTGTTAGCCGCGCAAGATGACCGCAGCTTGTTTTTGTGGCTTTGCATCGGGACAGGTTTTGGCTCCGCCTGGCTCGCGACTATCTGGTGGAACGTTGCCAGCCAGCGCCTGAGCGCCAGTTTGTGTGGGCAACTCATCGTCAGCGAAACCATCTTTGCGCTGCTGTATTCTTTCGCCTGGGACGGGCAATGGCCGTCGCCCGCACAATCCGCCGCGTGTGTGTTGTTCACGCTCGGCATCCTGGTTTCAATCAAGGCACACGCATGAAGATCGAGATTCCCGAGAAGAAAAAATTCGTCTATGACATGCTCATCCCGATCCGCTGGGGCGACATGGACGTGATGGGCCATGTCAACAACTGCTCGTACTTTCGGTATCTGGAGATTATTCGGGTTGATTGGACGCGCAGCATTGGCGCGATGCCTGACCCCAAAGGCGACGGCTCGGTCATCGTCAACGCCTTTTGCAACTTCTACAAGCAGCTGGAATACCCGGGCGACGTACTGGTCAAAATGTACGTGAGCGATGTGGCGCGCACGACCTTTGAAACTTGGGCGACGATGGAGCGGGCAGACCAGCCCGGCGTCATTTACGCGGCCGGCGGCGCCACCGTTATTTGGGTCGACTCGCCAGCGCAAAAAGCCAAGAGCCTGCCGGAGCACATTCGAAAAATAGTCTCAGGCCTGGACTGAGCTAACTGAGCTGTCTGAAAAGCGGCCTCGTAGGTAGGCAATTATTTTGTCGGAGTCGTAAAGCCATTGGCTGCTGCCGGCAGCGTCGGTGATCTTCAAGCAAGGTACTTTGGCGAGCCCGCCGCCTTGCTTAAGCGCCTCCCGATTGCTCCCTTGGGGTTGCGCGTCAAGGCGCTGAATCGGCAGCGACAGTCGGTGCATTTCTTGCCGAACTTTCATGCAAAAAGGGCAGGTCTTGTACTGGTAGAGCGCCAAGCTTTCGCACTGCTTGTCGACGACGGCTTGCGCGGCCTGTGCGCGTACCAGTCCGGCGGGCCGGCTCAAGCGTTCTTTGAGCAAGACGACCGGGCCCAAGACCACGCGCAGGGTTTTGAAAAAGGAGCGGATTAAAAATTTCATGCGTGATGTTAAACGCTGGGTGATGGTGGCTCAGTCCTGCGCGTTCTGGCGGCTGGACCAAACCTTTTGCTGGTGATGGTGCAAGGCCGCCACTTCAGCGCGCAGCGCTCGAATTTCTTTCATCAGTTCACGTTCGATGTCCCGCTCTTCGTTGCCCACAAAGACGGCTGCAACCGACGCTGTGACCAGTGACAACACCGCCAGTCCCAGTAGCACCACCAGCACTGCAAATGCTCTGGAGCTGTGCGTGCTCGGCACGATATCGCCGTAGCCCACAGTGGCTGCAGTGGTGAAGGCCAGCCAAAGCCCGTCGCTGAGCGTTTCGACTTTGGGCTCAATGATCCAAAAGCCGATGCCGCCCATTAGCAATATCGTCAGCGACAGGCCGATGGAGTAGGCCAAGCCGCGGCGAGTCAGGAACCGCAAACGCAATTTTGTGTAACGCATGCTTGGACTATAGACCGGCAAAAGGGGTTTCGATCGACTCAGCCGGCCAACAATTTATGCACCAAGTCTGCCGTGGTCGAGGCTTTGTATTTGCGCATCAGCCGTGCGCGGTAAACCTCCACTGTGCGGTGGCTGATGCTCAGTGCACGGCCAATTTCTTTGGACGTCAGGCCGCCCATCAAATTCGCAGCCACTTCGCGCTCGCGGGCGGTGAGCTCTGAGGTCACCGGTCTGCGTGAGCTGAGGTCTTCAAACGTCCAGATGCCGGCTTCGTGCGGCGCGTCTCGGTTCAGTGTCCTGCCTGTCACGTGGCACCAAAACCGCTCGTCTTGAAAGCGTCCGCCCATGCGTTTCATGATGCGGTCGTCGGCATACACGCCGCTGGCATTCAGGATTGGAATCAAGCGTGCGCCAATGCGTTCGTACTCGGCGGCGCTCGGGTACAGCACCTTGAAGGACTGGCCCACCAACTGATCTCGCGCAGCACCAAACATCTCGCAGATGTGCTGATTGCAGTCGACAATGGCCCGGTTTCGGGACAACACCAGGCCCACCGGTGCCAGGTCAAAAGCCAGTTGGTAATCCACGTCCATGGGGCAAACCTTTAGGGAAAACTACGTAATGCATTACGTAGTATCGTAGTGGCTCTGCTGACTCAACCGGAGACCCTTTTGAACAAGATATTTCCCTCGGCCGATGCCGCCCTGAAGGGCGTTGTCAAGGACGGCCAACTGCTGGCGGTAGGTGGTTTTGGCCTGTGCGGCATTCCTGAAGCGCTGATCGAGGCGCTCAAAGATAGCCAAGTTAAAAACCTCACCGTGATTTCGAACAATGCGGGTGTTGACGACTTTGGCCTCGGTAAATTGCTCGGCACGCGGCAGATCAAAAAAATGATTTCCAGCTATGTTGGCGAGAACAAAGAGTTCGAGCGCCAGTACCTCGCTGGCGAGTTGGAGCTGGAGTTCACACCGCAGGGCACTTTGGCTGAAAAGCTGCGTGCTGGCGGTGCCGGTGTCCCGGCTTTTTTCACCAAAACTGGCGTCGGCACTTTGGTGGCTGAAGGCAAAGAGCTGCGCGAGTTCGATGGCGAGAACTACATCATGGAACGCTCTTTGGTTCCCGATGTCTCGTTTGTCAAAGCGCACACCGCAGACAAGTCGGGCAACCTGCGTTTTCGCTTGACGGCACGCAACTTCAACCCGGCTGTGGCCATGGCTGGCAAGCTGTGTATTGTCGAAGTCGAAGAGATTGTGGAAGTCGGCGAACTGGCTCCTGATGACATTCACTTGGCGGGCATTTACGTGCACCGCATCGTGCTCAATGCCAACCCTGAAAAGCGCATTGAAAAACGCACGGTGACCGTGCCTAGCAGCAACCCAACAGGAGCCTGACATGGCGTGGACCCAAGACCAGATGGC
>JBEDKR010000294.1:0-3511 GCA_041172005.1 Pseudomonadota bacterium | reverse complement strand
CGGTCCATAGATGGTGCCCGCACCACCGATCATGCTGACCAGCAGCATCTCCACCGACTTGTCCACGCCAAACACAATGGTCGGATCGATGTACAGGAAGTACTGCGCAAAAAAGCAGCCGCCGACACCGCACATCGCGCCGGACAGCACCATCACTTTGACTTTTTCGCGGAACACATTGATGCCCAAAGCCATGGCAGCGTCTTCGTTTTCACGGATGGCCGCCAACTGCGCACCAAAGCGCGAACGCTGAAGCCACACCGCCACCACGACCGATGCGACGGTCAGCGCGAGAATCAGAAAGTAAAAGCCGATGCGTTCAGGAAACTGGAAATTGGCGGCGCTGATCTTGGCCGGAATCAGCAAGCCCAGTCCACCACCGGTAAAGCCGACCGAGTTGACCAGTATGCGCAAGACTTCGGCAAAGGCCAGCGTGATCAGGGCGAAGTAAGAACCCTTGAGGCCGGCCCGAAAGGACATGAATCCGATGATGCCGCCGACCACCGCGCCGGCCAGCGCACTGACCGGCAAGCCCAGCCAGGGGTTCATGCCCAGACGCAATTGCAAGATGGTCGATGCGTAGGCACCGGCGCCAAAAAAGACCACGTGACCGAAAGACAATTGACCGGCAAAACCGCCGGCAATGTTCCACGACTGTCCAATGAAGGCGTAGAACAAAGCAAGGACGCCGAAGTTGACCAGGAACGGGGAAGAAAAAACAAAGGGGAAAGCCACCGCAATGGCCAGCAGTGTCAGGTGGAGCGGCCAGGCAATGGCACGCGCATCGTTGTTCATCGCTTGGCTCCAAAAAGACCTGAAGGCCGGAACAGCAAAATCAGGATAAAAATCAGCGAGATGCCGATCTGCCCCAGACTTTCACCCAGGAACAATCCGCCAAAAGACTCGGTCAAGCCGACAATCAGCCCGCCTATCACTGCGCCCAGAAAGCTGCCCATACCGCCCAGCACGACCACGGTGAAAGCCACCATCACGAACACATGGCCGGTGGTAGGCGAGACATAAAAAATGGGCATCAGCAAACAGGCCGCAGCGCCCAGCGTGGCCAGGCCGATACCGAAAGAAATCGCAAACACGCGCTCGACATCAATTCCCACCAGACGCGCGCCCACCCGCTCTTTGGCCACGGCACGGATCGCCTTGCCGGTGTCGGTACGCTGTATGAAAAGCCCCAGTGCGGCACACAGCGCCATGGCTGCGCCAAAAGAAATGATCTTGGGCAGTGATACCAGGGTGGGGCCTAACTCGACCATGGTGTCCGAGTAAGACACGGAGATGGTGCGTGTGTCGCCTTTGAAGAACATCAGGGCCAGGTTTTCAATCAGGATCGACAAGCCCAGCGTGATCAGCAGAATGTTCTCGTCCTTGCCCTGCGCCAGGCGGCCGATCAACAGCTTGTAGAGCAGATAACCCAGCAGGTACATCGCCGGCATCATGATGAGCAGCGACATGTACGGGTCAATGCCCAGTTTCATGAGCAGGTAATAAACGCCGAACATGGCCAGCATCAGCATGCTGCCGTGTGCAAAATTGATGATGTGCAAGACACCGTAGATCAGCGTCAGGCCTGAAGCTACGAGCGTGTAAATACCACCAATCAGCAGGCCATTGATCGCGGCTGCGCCGAGGATCGTCAAGTCCAAATCTATTCCCCTGGGTTGTGATGCATGAGACCACCCGGCCTGCCCTGTCGGGCGGGCCGGGTGGTCTTACTGGCTGGACTGAAAAGGACCGGCCTGATCAGCTGAGCTTGGGACGCGGGAAGACAGCTTTGGTCGATGCGAACTGGTTAGGCCAGACCACTTCAATGTCAGTGGCTGAAGCCTGGAGCAGCGCGGCGCGGCCACCGGTGTTTTGACCGTTGACGAACTTGGTCTCTCCGTAAGGCATGAAGTGGTTGGACCAGCTGCTGCTCTCGAGTGCGGCGATGGCCTTTTCCTTGTCGGCCGACTTGGCGCGCTCCAGCGCATCGGCATACACCATGACCGAGTTCCAGCCGCAGTACACCTCGAAGGTGAACAGATTGCCGGTGGCCTCGACCTTCTTTTTCATATCCATGGCCTTGGGGTCACGCGGGTTGAACCAGTGGTTGAAGTCCATCATGTGCTGCGCCACCTGCGGCTGCTCTTTGACCAGCTTGTAATTGAAGCCGCCGCCGAGCACGCTGAACATGGCCGCCACGTCCACTTTTTGCTGGTGCAAGGTGCGTGCCAGCAGAACGTATTCGTTTTGGTAGTTGCTCATGATCACCAGATCAGGCTTGAGACTCTTGATGCGCAAGGCCACATTCGAGAAGTCGCGCGTCGGGTTGGCGTGCTTGATCACTTCCGCCACCTGGACATTGATGGAGGGCAGCTTGCCGGCCAGCAACTTGGCGGTACCCGTGCCGAACTCGGACTCTTCATGCACCAGCACGGCCGTCTTGGCTATGCCGCCGGCAGCTTTGTTAACTTCACCCAGAGCGACGATGGCGTCATCAGCGCACTTGCCAAAACCGGGAGCCAGGCGGAACACGTTTTTCAGGCCACGGCTGACGATCAGGTCAGACACGCCAACGTCGATCAGGAAGGGCGTGTTGTATTTGGCGGCCGCTTGCGTGGCGGCCAGGGCAATGGCGCTGGCGAAGCAGCCCACATAGGCCGACACACCATCTTGCTGCAGACGCTCGACTTCGGCCACACCGATTTCAGGACGGGACTGCGAGTCGGCCAGCGCCGCTTCGAGTTTGGCGCCACCCATGGACTTGATACCGCCGGCCGCGTTGATCGCGTCAATCGCCATCTGGCATCCGAGGCGTCCTTGGCTGCCGCTGTAAGCCAGGCCGCCGCTGACGGGGTGAACCAGACCAATTTTGATCGGCTTGGGCTGGGCCAGCAGCAGGCCGGGCGCGCCCAGTGCAGCACTGGCAGCACCAGCTTGAAGTATCAATCGACGGGTCAGATTGGCATTGGTGGTCATGGCAGGTTCCTCAGTTGAATGGCAGGCAAGTTATCTGAAAAATGGTGAGTGATTTAATTGTTCCATTCTTAGAACAATTAGCCTAGACTATGAAGTCTTCCCTGACTGAAGTCAAGCCGTAAAGACCCCCAGAGACAGCCCCGTTTGAATTATTCGGATGGATCACCCGCTTTACACCTACTCCGCCCTGCCCTTGCGCCAGACTGGTGCACTGCTGGACAGACCCGTGCTGTCGGCTTACGTGCTGCTGTTTATGGAGCACTGGGACTTTGAGTCGCCGCCGGGCAGCTTGCGCGACCCGCGCTTTGTCGGCGAGTACGGCAGCTTTCACCCGGACTACCGCAGCTGGTCGCAACGCGAATACGGCTTGCGCATTGGCATCTTCAGGGTGATCGATGCGCTTGAACAAGCCGGCATATGTCCGGTCATTGCCGCCAACTCCATGGCCGCCGAGCGCCTGCCGAAACTGGTGCAGCGCTTCAACGACTGGGGCTGCGAATGGCTGGGCCATGGCATTGCCGCCACGCGCATGATG
>JBEDKR010000293.1:0-3521 GCA_041172005.1 Pseudomonadota bacterium | reverse complement strand
TGGCGTAATGGCCGCAGGCTTCAAGACGACCTGAATTTGACCCGAACCACAAGGACGAGATTTTGAATTTCATCGCAGCTGGAAACATCTCATCTCTCGACCTGTGGATCATTGGCCTGTACGCCATCTGCATCTTGGCCATCGGCCTGTGGGTGTCGCGAAAAATTCAAGACGCAGACGACTATTTTCTGGCTGGCCGCAGCTTGGGCTGTGTGGCCATCGGCTTCTCCTTGTTCGCCTCGAATATCTCCGGCACCACCCTGGTCGGTCTGAGTGGTCAGGCCTACACCTCGGGCATTTCGGTGGCCAACTACGAGTGGATGGCCGGCCTCCTGTTTTTGTTCATGGCCTTTGTGACGGTGCCGGTTTTCTTCAAGCAGCGCATCACCACCATCCCTGAATATTTGGAGCGACGTTACAGCCCAACGGTGCGGCGTTACTTTTCTGCATTGACGATTTTTTTGTCGATCTTCGTCGACACTGCCGGCAGTATTTTTGCCGGCGTGCTGATCTTGCAAGTCTTCTTCCCCGGCTTGCCTTTCTGGCCGAGCTGCGTCGGCTTGGCGGTGTTTGCCGGTGCGTACACCGCGATTGGCGGCTTGCGTGCGGTGGTCTACACCGACGTCATTCAAGCCATCGTGTTGCTGGCCGGATCAACCGCTTTGACGTGGATTATTTTTGCCGCCAACGGCTACTCGTGGACGCAAGCCACCGCCGGTTTACCGCCGGGTCACTTGTCGCTTATCCGGCCGCTGGACGATCCGAATTTACCGTGGCTGGGGACTTTGATCGGCGTGCCGATTCTTGGCTTTTATTACTGGTCGACCAACCAATATATCGTGCAGCGCGTGCTGGCTGCGCGCACTTTGGACCATGCGCGCTGGTCCCTGACACTGGCTGGCCTGCTCAAGCTGACGCCCTTGTTCATCATGGTCTTGCCGGGTGCGATGGCCGCCAGCATACTGCCCGACATTGCGAAGGCAGACGCTGTTTTCCCGACGTTGGTGACCACGCTGTTGCCTTCAGGCCTGCGCGGCTTGGTGTTGGCCGGACTGATCGCGGCCATCATGTCGACCATCGACAGCACCTTGAACGCAGCATCGACCTTGGTCTATCACGACTTTTTGAGCGACAAACAAAAAACCCGCTTGGGCCAAAAAGGCGCGGTCAAGATGGCGCGCTGGCTGACCGTGGTGTTCATGCTGCTGGCGGCATTGTGGGCGCCGATGATCGGCTCGTTCCCAGGCATCTTTGCCTATCTGCAAGAGATCTTTTCTTACGCCGTGCCACCCGTCGTCGCCATCTTTTTGCTCGGTTTGTTCTGGGCGCGCACCACGTCTGCGGCGGCATTGGCCACTTTGGTCATTGGGCATGGCATGGGACTCGCCACCTTGCTCAGCAAACAAGCCGGTTGGCTGACATTGCACTTCACGATTGTGGCAGGCCTGACCACCGGCCTGTGCCTGTTGATCTGCATCATCGTGAGTCTGTGCACCACCCCGCGCGATGACCCGGACATGCGCTCTTCACTTTGGCGTCTGGAGATGGTGAAGCCCGATCAACAGCGCGGCTGGTTGTTGGACTACCGGGTTCAAGTGGTGGCAGTTGCGGCGCTGACAATGGCGATTGTTGTCGCCTTCTGGTAGCGACGGGGGCTCATGAGGTGTGACAGCTTCGTCACAGTGCTGTCACATCGGCGTCATAGCATGAACTTTCGTATTAACTAAACGAAAGAAATTCATGAAGATAAACCACATAGTGTTGGCTATTTGTGCGCTGACGGCTATCGGCAGCGCCCAAGCCATGGACCCGCGCTACAAGGACACGAACGGCGACATGGTCGCCGATACGCCCACGCTGGCCAGCGAACTGCGTGACCCCGCCACACTGGTCTTTGCCTACACCCCAGTGGAAGACCCTGCTGTTTATGCCAAGGTGTGGGACAGTTTCATCGCCCATCTGTCCAAGGTCACAGGCAAAAAGGTCCAATTCTTCCCTGTCCAATCGAACGCCGCACAAATTGAGGCCATGCGGGCCGGCAGGCTGCATGTGGCCGGCTTCAACACCGGCTCCAACCCGCTGGCCGTCAGCTGCGCCGGCTTTGTGCCCTTCGCCATGATGGCATCCAAGGACAACCGCTTTGGCTACGAGATGGAGATCATCACCCACCCCGGCAGCGGCGTGAGCAAGGTCGCAGACATCAAAGGCAAAAGAATGGCCTTCACATCAGAGACGTCCAATTCCGGCTACAAAGCGCCGTCGGCGCTGTTGCGTGACGAGTTCAAACTGGAAGCCGGCAAAGACTTCACGGCGGTGTTTTCCGGCAAACATGACAACTCGATTCTGGGCGTGGCCAACAAGGACTACCCGGTGGCCGCCATTGCCAACTCAGTGAAGATCCGCATGGAAGCGCGCGGCATGGTCAAGCCCGACCAGACCACGGTGATCTACAAGTCGCAAACCTTCCCGACCACCGGTTACGGTCACGCCCACAACCTCAAACCCGAGTTGGCCGCCAAAATCAAAGAGGCTTTCTTCAGCTTCAACTGGGAAGGCACTGAGCTGGCCAAGGAGTTCAACAAGGGCGAACCGCCACAAGAAAAATTCATGCCCATCACGTTCAAGCAGCACTGGCAAGTGGTCCGCGACATTGACCGCGCCATGGGCGTGAGCTACGCCTGCAAGTAAGGGGCGAACATGCTGGAACTGAGCGCGCTGGAAAAGCGCTACCCCACAGGTGACCTCGCGCTCAAAGGGGTCAGCTTGAAGCTGGGGCCGGGCGAGGTGCTAGGCTTGATCGGGCCGTCCGGTGCGGGCAAATCCACCCTGATCCGTTGCATCAACCGGCTGGTCACGCCCAGCGGCGGGAACGTGCGGCTGGAAGGCCGTGACCTGAGCACCTTGTCGAGCTCGGGGCTGCGCCGGGCACGGCGGCAAATCGGCATGATCTTTCAGGAATACGCGCTGGTCGAGCGCCTGAGCGTGATGGAAAACTTGCTGTCGGGCCGGCTCGGCTACACCGGCTTTTGGGCTAGCTGGTTTCGCCGCTTTCAGGGCGACGACATTGCGCAGGCTTACGAGTTGTTGGACCGTGTTGGCCTGTCCGGTATGGAAAACAAACGTGCCGACGCCCTGTCGGGCGGACAGCGCCAGCGCGTGGGCATTGCCCGCGCACTGATGCAAAGTCCCAAGCTGCTGCTGGTGGACGAACCCACCGCCAGCCTGGACCCGAAAACCTCACGGCAGATCATGCGGCTGATTTTGTCGCTGTGCCAAGAGCGGGGACTCGCGGCCATTGTGAATATTCATGACGTGGTGCTGGCGACCGAATTTTTACCGCGCATCGTCGGCTTGCGCGCTGGTGCGGTGGTTTACGACGGTCCCGCCAAAGCGGTCGACCACACTGCACTGACAAGCATCTATGGTGCCGAGGACTGGACAGCCATTACACAGCGGCTGCATGCTGTCGGCGCTGCCGCGCCAACCGTCCCCGACGTGCAACGCTCCGCACTGGCTGCGGC
>JBEDKR010000292.1:0-3529 GCA_041172005.1 Pseudomonadota bacterium | reverse complement strand
TAGCGCCACAAGGCTTTGCGCAAGCTGGCTTGAGTGACCGGTTCTAGCGTGCCAGCGACGCTGGTTTGCAGCAGCGGGCCCGTGGCGTCGTCATGGTCGATGCGGGCCACTGTTCGTTCAATACCGCCTTGCACGGTGCGCATGAAAAGAAAGCGGTAGCCGCCTTCAATTTCGCAAAATGGCGAGACATGGAAAACTTTGTCGGCGCGTAATTCTTGGCCGTAATGCGGCGAGTCCAGCAGGTAGCAGTGGCGCTCGCCGAAGGTGTTGTTGACCTCCACCACGATGGCACGCAGGGTGCCAGCCGTTGTGTGGCAATACCAAAAACTCACCGGCTTGAAGGTGAAACCGAAGACGCGCGGGTAGGTGTGCAACCAGACTTCACCTAGCGCATCAGCGATGCCTTCAGACTGCAGCAAGGCGTCGAGCCAATGCAAGCAGTCAGGACTGCCGTCGCCGTGGTCGCAGTCATGAAAACTCAGCGCTGCACGGCGGTTGCGCACCAGCGCGCCCGGGCCATCGCGCTGCATGGCACGCAGCGGCAACATTAAAAAATAAGTCGGGTAATGAAAGGCGTGACGGGTCGGTTTCAGCCGTGTGTGACGCACTTCACCAAAGCCGATCAGGGCTTGGGCGGTGACCACAGACGAGTTCAAACCGTCAGCCATTCTTCTTCTCGCGAGGCTTTTGCCCGTTCGGCTGCAAGGGCGCTTTCCAGCGCGGCGTCTTGCAGCAGTTCCTTGGCAGCGTGCAGGCCCGACTTGAGTCCGTCTTCATGAAAACCGTAGCCGGTCCACGCTCCGCAAAAGTAGGTGTTTTGTTGGCCTTGTAGCGCAGGCAGGTCTTTTTGTGCGCGGATGGCCGCGAGGTCAAACACCGGGTGCGAATAGTCGTAGCTACCCAAAATTTTGTCCTCGTCAATGCCGACCACTGGGTTCAGCGAGACGATGACGGGTTGTTCAAACGGCAGCGGCTGCAGCAGGTTGAGCAGGTAGTGCAGGCAGACTTGTGCTGACTCACGCTGGGTCTCGGCCGCGCGTTCGTAGTTCCAGGCGGCCCAGGCCAGCGGGCGCTTGGGCAAGACGGCTGTGTCTGTGTGCAGCACAGCGCGGTTGGGCTGGTAGCGAACAGCACCAAGCACGGCTTGCTCGGCCGCTGTTGGCTGCGCCAACAAGGCCAGCGCTTGGTCTGAATGCGTGGCGAGAATCACCTTGTCGAATGTTTCCACTTGGTGCGCACCGACCTTGCCGCTGAAGATGCGCACGCCATCGGCCTCGCGCTTGATGGTGTGCACGCGCGTTGACAGGCGCTTGTCAGAGATGCCGGCCACGATCTTGTCAACGTAATGGCGCGCACCGCCCGCCACCGTCCACCACTGCGGCCGGTCGGCCACTTGCAGCAGGCCGTGGTTGTGGCAAAAGCGGATCATGGTGGCGACCGGAAACTGCAACATTTGATCAGTCGGGCAAGACCATATGCAACCCATCATGGGCAGGAAGTACCAGTCGCGAAACTCATCTGAAAACTTCTCTTGCTTCAGAAAATCGGCCAGCGGTTGCTGCACGGCGGCTTCGGCACCCGACTCGGCCAGCGCGGTGCAGCGTTGGTTGAAGCGCAGGATGTCCCGCAGCATGCGCAAAAAGCGCCAGTTCAGCAAGTTGCCGCGTTGTGCAAAAACGCTGTTCAGGTTGGAGCCGCTCCACTCTAGGGCGGCATGCTTGCGCCCTTGGCCGGCAGAGGCTGGCACTTTGACCGAAAACGACATGTCTGATTTGGTCGTGACCACGCCTAATTCAGCAAACAACTGAATCAGCTGGGGATACGTGCGCTCATTGAAGACGAGAAAGCCGGTGTCAACGCCATGTGTGACAAGGCTATCTGGGGCACTCTTGCCCTGCAAGGTGATGTCGACAGTGTGTGTGTGGCCGCCGAAATAATCACCGGCTTCAAACAAGGTGATGTCAGCCGCCCCAGCCAGCCGATGCGCTGCAGCCAAACCCGAAATCCCGGAGCCGACGATCGCCACCCGTGGCCGGGTGGTTGTGAGAGATGTCGTTAACGTGGCTGAGCGCATCGGGCACCTCTGGTTTGGGTATTAGGGTTTGAATTCGATTGAATTACTTTCAGGTCTTATTATGACTGACCGGTATTTATTTTGCTGACAGCATGGTTTCCAAGGCTTTGATGAAGCGCGGATCCTGCGGTTCAACCGTCGAATTGAAGGCGCTGACTTTGCTGCCATCGCGACTGACCAGATATTTGTAGAAGTTCCAGCGCGGTGGGGTGCTGCTGACGCTGGCCAGTTGTTTGAAGAGCGGGTTGGCGTTGCGACCCGAGACAGAAGACTTGACGAACATCGGGAATTTCACGTTAAAGGTGTTCTCGCAAAAATCAGCGATCTCTTTGTTGCTGCCCGATTCCTGGGAAAAATCGTTGGACGGAAACCCCAGCACCACCAGACCACGGTCTTTGTATTTGGTTTGGAGTGCTTCTAGTCCGGCATATTGGGTCGTGAAACCGCAAAAGCTGGCGGTGTTGACGACCAACAAGACCTTGCCGCTGTATTGGCACAGAGCCTGCGGTTTTTCGTCCTGCAGGCGTAGAAAGCTTTGTTGTAAAAGTGCCGGGCAAGCCTGCGCCATTGGTGTGGCGGCTGGGGTTTGTGCCTGCGCTGAGCCGACCAAGAACAACCCGGCTACTACAAAGCAGCGTGAGAAGAAGGCGGAAGATTTGCAGAATAGTTGCATGGGTCACACCATCGATTGCGTTTGAACGCGTTTGCACATTTATAAACTGCTGCTAACTATATAACCAACAAAGCCGTGAAGGCCTAAGCTTGAAATGGACTTGACTCAGCCGCACGAAGCGGGTCATGAACCCAGCCTAAAATCCGCGCTTACAGCGGCCCCGTCGCATGAGGACTATGTATGCTTTACCCAGAATTGTTCAAACAGCTAGAAGCCGTCCGTTGGGACATGGACAAGGACATTCCTTGGGCCAGCTTTGATCCGTCAAAGCTCTCCGACGAGCAGGCGCAAACCATCAAAATGAACGCCATCACCGAGTGGGCGGCCTTGCCGGCGACGGAAATGTTCTTGCGCGACAACAAGGACGACAGCGATTTTTCAGCCTTCATGTCGATCTGGTTTTTTGAAGAGCAAAAGCATTCTTTGGTACTGATGGAATATTTGCGTCGCTATCGGCCTGAGCTGGTACCGACCGAAGAAGAGCTGCACGAAGTGCGTTTTGAGTTTGAGCCCGCACCGCCGCTCGAAACCCTGATGCTGCATTTTTGCGGCGAGATTCGCCTGAACCATTGGTACCGCTGCGCCAGCGAATGGCACACCGAGCCGGTCATCAAGCAAATCTACACCCAGCTCAGCCAAGACGAAGCGCGGCACGGCGGCGCTTATTTGCGCTACATGAAGCGTGCTATCAACAAATCAGGCATCGAAGCGAAGGCCGCTTTCAGCAAGGTCGGCGTGCTGATGGCCAGCGCCCGCCGCACCGCGCAAGCCCTGCACCCAAC
>JBEDKR010000291.1:0-3549 GCA_041172005.1 Pseudomonadota bacterium | reverse complement strand
GGGGCGCGAAGCCTGGTTGGCTAGCTTTTTCTTGTCTTCAGCGCTGAGTGATTGGTAGGCCTCCCACTTGGCTTTTTTCTCTTGCGGTGTTAGCTCGTGGGCCAACTCTGCGGTGGTGGCGAAATTGAGCCGGGCTTCAGCGCGTTCGCGGTTGCTGAGCGCGCCCCATTCGGCCATGCGACTGTGCATATTGGCCTTGTCCGCAGCAGACAGCGAGGGATAGTTGCGTGAGACTTCCAGCCATTTTCGTTGCTGTCCGGCGCTGAGCGAGTCCCAACTGCGAGCCAAAGGCTGCAACGCCTCTTTTTGCTGAAGCGTTAGTTTTGACCAGCCCGATTTCGATTCACTCGGTTTTTTCGGGCCGGCTGCGTCCGTCTTGGCCGCTGTCGATGCTGCTGGGGCCGCGGCTCGGCCACTGGGTGAAGAGCTGCGGTCGGTTTGACTGAAACCGTGCGTTGCGGTGAGCGCAAGCGCAGTCAGCAACGGCAAAGCCCTCCACTGCCTGGGCGATGCCATGTTGATGCGAAAAACAGACGTGGTAGTCATAAAGACCGGTTTGTCCTTACAGTTCAGCTTTGAGGAATTGAACAAAACCAGGGTCGGCAAAAGCCTCTGGCGGTAAGACGTCGGTGAGAAGGGAGACGTCGACTTCAGCCAGCTCTCGCGCACGGTTGTCGTTTTGCATGGCGTTGATGAGCAGCATGCCGACCACCAACGCGATCAAAGGCACGATGGCGCCGATACGGCCCCACAAGCCCAAACCTTCTTCGTGGCCCCACGTCAAGGCAGCGCTGCCGCCATTAGCGACGACAGAGCGTGCCGAGCCCAATTGGCTGACCTTGCGTTGAGACAAAGCTTGAACACGCGCTACGCGCAAACGCTCAGAAATATCGTGAGACAGCTCAGCTGTGCCCATGCTGAGGTAGGACGCTAGTTTGAGACCTTGGCGGTCTTGCAGGACCTCGGTCCTGTTGAGTTGTGAATTTTTCATAATTTGATCCCTTTGACGCTCAGAGCCTTGCTGAGCGCTTGAACTGCGCGTGAACAGTGTGTTTTGACACTGCCTTCCGAGCAGCCCATGGCCGCAGCTGTTTCAGCAACGTCCATCTCCTCCCAATAACGCATCAGGAAGGCTTCTCGTTGACGTCCTGGCAACTCCTTGATCTGTAATTCGATTTGACGCATGGTTTGCGCCCGTTCGGTCGCGTCCTGCGCACTTTCCGTCCCTTCGGAGTCAACCAGGCTCTCCAAAGTTTCCAGTAGATCGAAATCGCCGTCGTCTCCGGTTGACTCGAACTCGTTCATGTTGGAGAACAGCGCATTGCGGGTTTTGCGCCTGCGGAACCAGTCCAAGGTGTTGTTGGACAGGATGCGTTGAAACAGCATGGGCAATTCGCCCGCTGGCTTGTCGCCGTAATGCTGAGCCAGCTTCATCATGCTGTCTTGAACGATGTCAAGGGACGCCTCCTCGTCGCGCACGTGGTACATGCTGCGTTTGAAGGCGCGTTTTTCAACGTTCTTGAGAAAGTCTGAAAGTTCTTGTTCAGTTGCCAACGGTGATGAGTTCCGGTTGTCTCTGGGGCATTTTTTGCTTGTCGTTTTTAGATTGCCGCGACAGTGGTTTTGGCGTGGGTGCCATAATACGCGCTGCAATTTAAAAGGCAAACGGGTCATGACTCGGTGGAATATAAGTCCGCTCATGGTTTTGGTCTCAAGTCTCGACGCTGTTTCACAAGAACGGGCGAAGAGGCACCCAAGTTATTTCGTTAGAGAAATTCACAAAGGTTCATCATGGAAATCTCCAAAGCGGAAATCGCTTCCGCAGCAGCTGCATTGCAGCACGCCGACGACAAACGTCCCGAGCTCATGGGCGCCGAAATTCTTGTACGCGCCCTCCAGCTTGAAAATGTCAAGCACATCTGGGGTTACCCCGGCGGCGCAGTCCTTTACATTTACGACGCGTTCTACAAACAAGACACGATTCAGCACGTGCTGGTTCGCCATGAGCAGGCGGCCGTTCACGCAGCTGATGGTTACGCCCGCGCCACCGGTGAAGTTGGTGTGGCGCTGGTGACCTCCGGCCCGGGTGTGACGAATGCCGTCACCGGCATTGCGACGGCCTACATGGACAGCATCCCGATGGTCATCATCACCGGTCAAGTGCCTACGCACGCGATTGGTCTGGATGCCTTTCAGGAGTGCGACACCGTTGGCATCACCCGCCCGATCGTCAAGCACAACTTCTTGGTCAAGGATGTTCGCGACTTGGCTGAAACGCTCAAAAAGGCTTTTCACATCGCTCGCACCGGACGTCCGGGCCCGGTGGTGGTGGACATTCCGAAGGATGTTTCCTTCAAGAAGTGCGCTTTTCACTACCCAGAGACGGTTGAAATGCGCAGTTACAACCCGGTACGCAAGGGCCACAGCGGACAAATCCGCAAGGCTTTGCAGCTGTTGTTGGCGGCCAAGCGTCCTTACATTTATACCGGTGGTGGCGTGCTGCTGAGCAATGCCTCAGAAGAGTTGCGCACGCTGGTGAACATGCTGGGCTATCCGTGCACCAACACCTTGATGGGCTTGGGCGCTTTCCCGGCCAGCGACCCGAAGTTTTTGGGCATGTTGGGCATGCACGGTACGGTCGAAGCCAACAACGCCATGCAACACTGTGACGTTTTGCTGGCTGTGGGTGCCCGTTTTGATGACCGCGTGATTGGCAATCCCAAGCACTTTGCGCAAAACGAACGCAAGATCATCCACATTGACATTGACCCGTCCAGCATCTCGAAGCGCGTCAAGGTCGATGTGCCCATCGTCGGCGACGTCAAGGACGTATTGACAGAGTTGATCGCCATGATTCGTGAATCTGGCCTCAAGCCGGATGCGAATGCTTTGGGCGGCTGGTGGGACACCATTGCCGGCTGGCGCAAGCGCGACTGCATGAAGTACAGCCTCGGCAGTGGCGATGTGATCAAGCCGCAGTACGTGGTTGAAACCCTCTGGAACATGACCAAGGACGCCGACACGTATATCACTTCTGATGTGGGTCAGCACCAGATGTGGGCCGCGCAATATTACAAGTTTGACGAGCCGCGCCGCTGGATCAACTCGGGTGGCTTGGGCACCATGGGTGTGGGCATTCCCTACGCCATGGGCGTCAAACTGGCCCGTCCGGACAGCGAGGTCTTCTGCGTCACCGGTGAAGGCTCGGTGCAGATGTGCATCCAAGAACTCTCGACCTGCCTGCAATACAACACGCCGATCAAGATCGTTGCGCTGAACAACCGCTACCTCGGCATGGTGCGGCAGTGGCAGCAAGTTGAATACGCCGGCCGCTACAGCAGCAGCTACATGGACGCACTGCCAGACTTCGTGAAACTGGCGGAGGCTTATGGCCACGTTGGCATGCTCATTGAGCGTCCTGAGGATGTGGAGCCAGCGTTGCGTGAAGCGCGCCGCCTGAAGGACCGCACGGTGTTCATGGACTTCCGCACGGACCCGACCGAGAACGTCTTCCCGATGGTTCAGGCTGGCAAGGGCATCACTGAAATG
>JBEDKR010000290.1:0-3566 GCA_041172005.1 Pseudomonadota bacterium | reverse complement strand
GACGATCGCGTGATCGAGACCGACCGCAAGCTCAATGAATCGCGCGAACAACAACGCACGCTGGAACGGCAAGCGCAAGAAGCGCAATTCGCCTTGCGCAGCTTGGCTTCTCGACGTGACGAATTGGCCCGCTCTATACAGATCGCAGCGCAACAGGCGGCGTCTTTGGCCGACGAAGAGCAACGCGCCAAAGAAGAACTCTCCCGCTTGACCGATGCGGCAGCGCAAGCTGGGCTGCAAAACGCTTTGAGTGTCAAGTTGGAGCGTGAAGCTGACCTCGGTGCCAAACGCAGCCAGTACGACGACCTCAGTGCCAAGCTGCGCGCCAGCGACGAACGCCGCTTGCAGCTTGAGCGCGAGCTCGACCCGCTGCGCCAGCGCATCACGGAGTTCCAGCTCAAAGAACAAGCGGCACGTCTGGGCTTCGAGCAGTACGCGCAACTGCTGACTGACGCACAGGCAGATTTGGCCGCGGTGCAGCTGTCGATTGAAACCGGCAATGTGCGACTGACCGGGTTGCAGGGCGAGATCGACCGCATCAACCGTGAGATTCAATCGCTGGGTGCCGTCAATTTGGCCGCGCTGGATGAACTCAGCGCAGCCCGTGAACGCAAAGGATTTTTGGACTCGCAAATGGCCGACTTGAACGAGGCCATGACCACGCTGGAAGACGCTATCAAGAAGATCGATGTTGAAACGCGTGAGTTGTTGTCGAGCACGTTTGAAGTGGTGAACGGCCACTTTGGAAAGATGTTCCCTGAGCTTTTTGGCGGTGGCAACGCGCGGCTGGTCATGACTGGCGAGGAAATTTTGGATGCCGGCGTGCAGGTCATGGCACAACCACCAGGCAAGAAAAACCAAACCATCCACTTGCTTTCCGGCGGTGAAAAAGCCCTGACTGCGATCGCGCTTGTGTTCGCTATTTTTCAACTCAACCCAGCGCCGTTTTGCTTGCTCGACGAGGTCGACGCACCACTCGACGACGCCAACACCGAGCGTTATGCCAAGCTGGTCGCCAGCATGAGCAAATCGACTCAGTTCCTCTTCATCAGCCACAACAAGATCGCCATGGAAATGGCCGAGCAATTGATCGGCGTGACGATGCAGGAGCAGGGCGTTTCGCGCATCGTCGCAGTCGACATGGAAGCGGCTCTGGGCTTCACAGAAACACTGTCCGCATGAGCACACTTCAAATCAGTTTGGCCATCGTCGGTGCAGTTTTGTTGCTCGCGGTGCTGCTGCACGGTGCTTGGACGTCGCGTAAAAACCTGCCCAAGCAGGCCAGTCATGAGGCTCATCCCGTGGTTGCCCAGGGACATGAGGCGCCCGGCAGCACCGACCCGCTTGAGCGCCAAGAGCCCGCTTTCGACGGCAGTCTTGAAGCACTGACCACGCTGACTTTGCCGGAGAAAAAAGTCGGTCTTGATGCTTTGATTGACGTCATCGCGCCCATCACGGTCGACACGCAAGTCTCTGGCGATGCGGCACTGGCGGCGATGCCTGCGACACGCCGTGCTGGAAGCAAGCCGTTTGCCGTTGAAGGACTGAGTATTGAAACCGGTGAGTGGGAAATGCCCACCGCAGGCCAGCGCTACAGCGCTTTTCAAGCCGGTGTGCAACTGGCCAACCGCACCGGTGCGCTGAACCAGATTGAATACTCAGAATTTGTGATGAAGGCGCAAGCCTTTGCCGACGCAGTCAACGGTGAGCCTGAGTTTCCTGAAATGCATGACGAGGTCGCCCGCGGCCGCGAGTTAGACCAATTCGCCAGCCAGCACGACGCCCAGCTGAGCTTCACGCTGCGCGCCGCGAGCATCGCCTGGAGCCCCGGTTATGTGCAGCAAAATGCAGCCCGGCTCGGCTTTGTCGCCGGCGCCATTCCAGGCCGCATGGTGTTGCCCGGTGCGCAGGCACAGGCGCCTATTTTGGGTTTGTCGTTTGACAGCCAAGCCGCCATGGCCGACGACCCGGAGCAGACTGCGCTGCGTGAAGTCACGCTGTCGCTGGACGTGCCGCAAGTGGCCCGCAGCGAGCAGCCTTTTGCGTGCATGTGTGAAGCCGCCTTAGCGCTGTCGACCGCGATGGACGGCGTCATCATGGACGACAACGGCAGCCGTATTCGGGCCGAAGCCATGGAGGTCATCCACGCTGATCTGGAGAAGCTTTATGACACGCTGGATGCGCGTGAACTGTCTGCGGGCTCGCTGCTCGGAAGGCGACTTTTCTCTTGAACGCGACTATCTTGACCTCTGACACAGACTTGGCCAAACGCGTGCAAACGCTGCGCCAGCAACTGCAACACCACGGCCATCGTTACTACGTCCTTGACGAGCCCGACATTCCAGACGCGGAATACGACCGGCTCTTCACTGAATTGCAAGCGCTTGAGCTGGCCCACCCTGAACTGAGCAGCCCTGATTCCCCGACCCGCCGCGTCGGCGGTGCACCCCTGGCGCAGTTCGTCAGCGTGCGTCACGCTGTGCCGATGTTGAGCATTCGCACTGAAACCGACACACAGGCGACAGGGGCTGAAAACTTCGATGCACGCGTGCGCCGCGAACTGGGTTTGTCGCCGTCTGATCCGCCAGTGGAATACGTGGCCGAACTCAAGTTCGATGGTTTGGCCATGAATCTGCGCTACGAAAACGGCGTGTTGGTGCAGGCCGCTACGCGCGGTGACGGCGAGGTCGGTGAAGACGTGACGCAAAACATCCGCACGATTCGTCAGATACCGCTGCGCTTGAACACCGCTGCAGGCATTGATATTCCGCCAATCCTTGAAGTGCGCGGTGAGGTCTACATGCGGCGCGACGAGTTCGAAGCCCTGAATGAGCGTCAGCGTGAAAAAATTGCCCGAGGCGTCAAGGGTGAAAAAACCTTTGTCAATCCACGCAATGCAGCCGCCGGCGGTGTGCGTCAGTTGGACCCTGCGATTGCCGCTCAAAGGCGCTTGAGCTTTTTTGCTTATGGACTGGGTGAGGTCACACCTGCAAGCCAAGGTGGTCCGGCGTTCAACACGCATTACGATTTGCTCATGACACTGAAAGCTTGGGGCTTCCCGGTGGCGGAGCAAACCAAAGTCGTGCGCGGCGCCGCTGAACTGGTCGCGTTTCACCAGCACATGGGCGAGACCCGCGACCAACTCCCTTACGACATTGACGGTGTGGTTTACAAAGTCAACAGCTTGGCTTTGCAACGCCAGATGGGATTTGTCACCCGCGAACCACGTTGGGCAGTGGCCCATAAATACCCGGCGCAGGAGCAACTCACCACCGTCCTCAGCATTGATGTTCAGGTCGGCCGCACGGGCAAGCTGACGCCGGTGGCCAAGCTGGCCCCGGTGTTTGTCGGCGGTGTGACCGTCACCAACGCGACGTTGCACAACGAGGATGAAGCGCGGCGCAAGGACGTTCGCATCGGCGACACCGTGATCGTCAGGCGAGCAGGTGACGTCATTCCTGAAGTTGTCAGCGTGGTGTTGGAAAAGCGTCAAGGACAGGCCGAACAATTCACCATGCCGCGCCAATGCCCTGTGTGTGGCTCAGCTGCTGTGCGTGAAGAAGGCG
>JBEDKR010000289.1:0-3595 GCA_041172005.1 Pseudomonadota bacterium | reverse complement strand
TGCCGATCCGCGAGATCGTGATTCGCAATGAGGCCGGCCAAGTCATTGGCAGCGCGCAAACCAGTGCCGACCGTCGCCGTGGCCAAGACCTGAATTTTGATGTGGTGACCACCGATGGAAAAACCCTAGAAGTGCATCTGCCGCGGCCGCAAAGACCGCCCGGCAGCAACCCTTGGCTTCGACCGCCTTTTGGATTTTTCTGGACCCTCGCGCTGGTTGGCTTGGCCGTGGCCTTGGCCGCCTACCCCATCATCCGGCGCCTGACCTTGCGACTCGAAGCCTTGCAACGCGGCGTTGAGCGCTGGGGCAGCGGTGACTTGTCGGCACGCGTGCCGGTGCAAGGCAAAGACGAAGTGGCCTTTCTGGCGGAACGTTTCAACAACGCAGCGGAGCGCATCGAAACACTGATGGACTCGCAAAAAGCCTTGCTGAACGCGCACAAAAACTTGCTGGCGAATGCCTCCCACGAATTGCGCTCGCCATTGACACGCATTCGCATGGGACTTGAGCTGATGAGTGCTGACATCGCCTCACCACAACGCCTTGAAATTTCCCGCAGCATCACGGAACTCGACCAACTCATCGACGAAATTTTGCTGGCCAGCCGGCTCGACACCAAGCAGGCCGATGCCGAGCCTTTTGAAACCCTGGACCTGACCGGTTTAGCAGCTGAAGAATGCTCGCGTGTGAAGGCTGAGCTCACCGCAGAACTCGGGCACCAAGCCGACACCGATGACGCGCACAGCCTGCAATTGCGCGGCTCAACGCGGCTGCTGCGCCGACTGGTGCGCAACCTTCTGGAAAACGCCAAACGCTACAGCGATGGCGATGTCACGCTGGCCTTGTCGCAAGGCGGCAGCACAGCACAACCAACCGCAGTGATCCGCGTCAGCGACCACGGCCCCGGCGTGCCCGCAGACCAGCGCGAACGTATCTTCGAGCCGTTTTACCGACTCCCCGGTGCGAGTGAACGCGACGGCGGCGTGGGCTTGGGTCTGGCCTTGGTCAAGTCAATCGCTGAGCGCCACGGCGGCCGTGTGCACTGCGAAGACAACCCGGGCGGCGGTGCCTCGTTTGTGGTTGAGTTACCGATCCAGCTGAACACTTAAGACAGGCGATCGCCGTCACTGATCTCTGGCGGCACCACATGGCTCATAGAAGGCGGGATATCTTCGGCGCCGTGCTTCGCGATACGACGTCTAAAGAGTTCGGTGCGAGCCAGCAAAATAGTCGTGACCGGCACCGTGAACGACAAAAAGATGATGATGAGCCACGCGTGCAGTGCGAGTTCGCCGTCTTTCACCGAGAAGTAAATGATGTTGGCGAGTGTGACGCACCAAGCCGAAAAACTAAAGGCCAACGCCGGCGGATGCATGCGCTGAAAGAAAGTTTTGAAGCGCACCAAACCAACCGCCGCTGCAAGCGTGAAAACACCGCTAAGCACCAGCAGTACCGCCACCGGCAGTTCAACCCAGAGCGACAGGCCGGTATTCATTCGATCACCTCACCGCGCAGCAAAAATTTGGCCATCGCCGCTGAACTCACGAAGCCAAAAATAGCGATCAGCAGCGCCGCCTCAAAGTACATGGCGCTGCGGTAGCGGATCGCCAGCACCAACAGCATCAACATGGCGATGGTGCAGATCAAATCCATGGCCAGCACCCGGTCTTGGGCGGAAGGCCCGCGTAGCAGCCGCAGCAAGGTCAGGCCCATGGCCAGCGTGTAGCAGGTCATCGTGAAAATAATGGCGGCAAAGAGCAGCGGGCTCATTCAAAAATCTCCATCAAGGGTTTTTCATAACGGTTTTTGATGAGCGCGATTTCTGCCTCGGCGTGTTTGACATCAAACAGGTGCAGCAGCAAGGCGCTACGGTCGAGTGCGAGTTCAGACCAGATGGTGCCGGGAATCACACACATGATGGCGGCCAGCACGGCTAGGCCGCTGGGGTCGCGCAGATCCAGCGGCACCACCACAAAGCCACCTTGCGGTACGCGGTCAGCACGGGCAATGGTGCCGCGCAGCACGCGCCAGTTCCACACCAGCACGTCATGGCCGACCTGAAAGAACAAGCGCAACGCCACGCCCGGATGGCTAAAACGCACCGGTGTCGGCCGCAGTGACTGCGTCAACAAAGGCACCAGCCAGCCCAGCAACAAAGCAATCAACCATTGGCCCAGACCATACGCATTGTTGAGCAGCAGCCATATGGCTATCAAGGCCAGCGACAGGATGGGCGCGGGGAAAAGTCGTGACAGTCGTGACAGTCGTGACACTCGTTTGATCATCGTGCGGCTCCTTGCACTGGCGGACTCAAGCGTTCGATGTTGGTTGGCGTCAGCAAGGGCTGGGCGGACAGCACGGCATCCATATAGTGCTGCGGCTGGTACAGCGCCGCAGCGGTGGCGCGGGTGTACTGCATCACGGCTTCAGCGTGCAGCGTCAAGGCCACGCAGAGCGCCACCAACAGCGCGATCGGCAGGTACTCAACGACGCGCAACACCGGCGCCGGACGCTCCAGTGGCGTCCAGAAAAATCGGATGCCGGTGCGCGACAGGGCGATCAACGCGAACAGTCCGGCGACGATGAGCAGCGCCATCAAGACCCAGCTGATGGGCGCCACCGTTCCGTCCGGTGATTGCAACAAGGCCGACAGCATGGCGAACTTGCCGATGAAACCCGACAGCGGCGGCAGGCCCGCCAGCAAGACCGTGCACGCGATGAAGGCCAGCCCCAGCAGCGCCGTCGAAGCGGGAATAGCGCGGCCGATCAGCGGCTCTTCGTCTTCGTCCAGATTGGCGCCACGCGTCAGCTCCATCTCGGCCATGGCGAAAGGCAAGTGATCTTCTTCGTCTTCCGGTGCACGCTGCCCTTCGGTGTCGGTACTGCGCGAACGCTCCATCAACTCGGTCAACAAGAAGAAGGCGGCCACCGCGAAGACCGAGCCCGGCAGGTAGTACAGCAGCCCCGCCGTGACCTCGGGCCGAGCCAATCCGAGTGCGGCCATCAGCGTGCCTGACGAGACGATGACCGCAAACCCCGCCAGCCGCGCCGGACGCTGCGTCGCCAGCATGCCAATGGCGCCAAATGCCAAGGTCAGCAAACCGCCCCAAAGCAACCAACTGCTGCCAAACCCAGCCGAGTCGCCGGCAGCGGGCGAGAACAGCAGCGTCGACAGGCGCAGCAAAACGTAGATGCCGACCTTGGTCAACAAAGCGAACACCGCGCCAGACGGCGCGCTGGCACTGGCGTACGCCGGCACCAGCCAAAAGTTGAGCGGCCACATGGCGGCCTTGGCCAAAAACGCCACCGCGAGAATCGCGCAACCCGCATGCAACAAGGGCCGGTCTACCGCGCTGACCGCCGGGATTTTGGCGGCAAGATCCGCCATGTTGAGCGTGCCGGTGACGCCGTAAATCAGCGCCGCACCCACCAAAAACAAGGACGACGCGGCCAGATTGATGCCGATGTAATGCAAGCCGGCCTTGACCCGCGCCGGGCCCGAACCGTGCAACAACAAGCCATAAGACGCCGCCAGCATGACCTCAAAAAACACAAAGAGGTTGAACAAGTCGCCCGTCAAGAAGGCACCGTTCAG
>JBEDKR010000288.1:0-3595 GCA_041172005.1 Pseudomonadota bacterium | reverse complement strand
AAATTGGTGATGGGTATCTGCGAGCGCTTGATCGTGCTGCACCACGGTGAGTTTTTGGCGCAGGGCACGGCCGATGAAATCCGCAACAACGACGAAGTTCGCCGTGTTTATTTGGGTCAGGGTTGATGATGAAGTCCACTCCTTTGCTTGACGTGCAAGATTTGAATGCTTGGTACGACCGCAGTCACGTGGTGCAGAACGTGTCTTTTCATGTGAACACCGGTGAGATCGTCACCCTGATGGGGCGCAACGGCGCCGGCAAAACCACGACGCTTCGCACCCTCATGGGTTTGCTGACGCGCTGCAAGGGCCGGGTCTTGTTTGACGGTCAAGAATTGCTGGCGCAACCGGCGCATGCGCGTTTTCATTTGGGCTTAGCCTATGTGCCGGAAGACCGGCGCATCGTGCCGTCCTTGACGGTGCGTGAGAACTTGCAACTCGGGCTGCTGGCCAGCCACAAGAAGGTTGACATCGATGCGCGAATCGACGTCATCGCGGAAACCTTCCCGCGCCTGAAAGAGCGCTTGTCGCAAGAGGCGACGTCGATGTCAGGCGGCGAGCAGCAAATGCTGGCCATTGCGCGCGCCATGATGGCTGAGCCGCGGATGATCTTGCTCGACGAACCGTCCGAAGGCATCATGCCGGTGTTGGTCGATGAAATGTTCGAGCTGTTTGCGCGCATGAAGGCGACTGGCGTCACGCTGCTACTGGTCGAGCAAAACGTTTCGCGTGCGTTGGCGGTGTCTGACCGCGCCTACATCCTCGATCAAGGTCTGATCGTGCATGAAGGCAGTGCTGAGGCCTTGCTGGCCGATGAAGAGATTCAAAATAAATACTGTGCTGTTTGACGACTGGACGACTTGTCGGTTCTGGCTGACACGTGCTTCAGCGACTTAGACCCTGCGTGTGTTCACCGTCGTTTTAATCTGTGATCAATGTGGGTTTTTGCCCGCAAAAATCTTTGACAAGGAGCGAGCAATGAACGAGGAAGGCATTCGAGTTGCTAATCGCCTAGGACCGCAGGCGCAGGACTTGACTTGGCGCAGGGCTGAGTCGGTTGTTCCGAATCGGCAGCGTTGGCCGTTCAAGGTGATGCGTGCAGAACAAAAAGGAGCGCCTCTAAATGAGTCCTCGACGGCTGGGAACAATAAGTTGTCATTCTGTTTCACGACTTGATATTCGCTCAGCTTGCAAGCACCAGACAACAAAAAACCGCCTCAATTCACTTGAGGCGGTTTTTTAGTCAGGACAGAGAACCTGACGGCGACTCAAAAGACGTTCAGCCTTTCAAGCCAGCCGCGTTGCGCAGCATGGCGGCTTTGTCCGTGCGTTCCCAAGTGAACTCAGGCTCATCTCGGCCGAAGTGACCGTAAGCTGCAGTCTTTTCGTAGATCGGACGCAGCAGATCGAGCATCTGAATGATGCCTTTCGGGCGCAGGTCAAAGTGTTCGTTGACCAAGGCGGCGATTTTTTCATCTGAAATAACGCCCGTGCCTTCGGTGTTCACCGTGATGTTCATCGGGCGTGCCACGCCGATCGCGTAAGCCACTTGAATCTGGCACTTGCTGGCCAGTCCGGCCGCGACGATGTTTTTAGCGACATAGCGGGCAGCGTAGGCCGCAGAGCGGTCAACCTTTGTGGGGTCTTTGCCGGAGAATGCACCGCCGCCGTGCGGGCAAGCGCCGCCGTAGGTGTCAACGATGATCTTGCGGCCGGTCAGTCCGCAGTCGCCCTGAGGACCGCCAATGACGAAACGCCCGGTCGGATTGACCAAGTATTTGGTGTCTATCAGCCACTCTTTGGGCAGCACCGGCTTGATGATTTCTTCGATCACCGCTTCGATGAAGGCCGGCTTCATCTTGCTGCCGTCACTCATCTCGGGGCTGTGCTGGCTCGACAGCACGACGGTGTCGATGCTGTGCGGCTTGCCATCGACGTAGCGCATGGTGACCTGGCTTTTGGCATCAGGCCGCAAGAATGGCAGGCGGCCGTCTTTGCGCAACTGGGCTTGGCGTTCGACCAAGCGGTGGGCGTAATAAATCGGTGCGGGCATGAGTTCGGTGGTCTCGCTGCAGGCGAAGCCAAACATCAGGCCTTGGTCGCCAGCGCCAGTGTTCAGGTGGTCGTCGCTCGCGTGGTCAACACCTTGGGCGATGTCGTTGCTTTGCTTGTCGTAAGCGACCAGCACGGCGCAGCCTTTGTAGTCAATGCCGTACTCGGTGTTGTCGTAGCCAATGCGCTTGATGGTGTCGCGTGCGACTTGGATGTAGTCGACATGCGCATTGGTGGTGATCTCACCGGCCAGCACGACGAGACCGGTGTTGGTAAGCGTCTCTGCGGCGACGCGGGACAGCGGGTCTTGTTTGAAAATGGCGTCGAGAATAGCGTCTGAAATTTGGTCGGCTACCTTGTCGGGGTGGCCCTCAGAGACGGATTCGGATGTGAAAAGAAAATCGTTCGCCATTGCGTACACTCCATAAGATTAGTCGGCGCGTTGCCAGCTAGAGTGCCTCGGCGAACGCTTTAGCAGAGATGTTTAACGTCGCCCTGCAAGTTGTTCTGTAACTCGGCGACTTGATAAGTATAAAGATAAAGTGGACTTGATGTTTTTGCTGTTTCGTTTCTTCTCCCATTGGCCTTTGCGGGTATTGCACGCGTTGGGCGCGGTCATGGGTTGGGCCGTGTGGTGTTTGAGTCCTCGTTATCGCGCCACTTTTCGAGCCAACGTTGCGCAGGCTGGTCTGGCTTTTGAGGCGGCCAGACCGGCCATCGCCGAAGCCGGCCGCTTTGTCGCTGAACTGCCCAAGCTGTGGATGCGCCCGCACGACCAGTCATGTCTTGATCTGGTGCAGGTTCAAGGTCAAGCCTACGCCGAAGCGGCTTTTTCGGCGGGCCACGGCGTGATATTTTTTGCACCGCATGCGGGCAGTTTTGAGTTGGCACCGCAAGCGCTGGCCGAACTCTTTGGGCCGGTGACCGCTATGTACCGGCCAGCTAGGCAAGCGTGGTTGGCGCGTTTGATGCAGTCCAGCCGTCTTCGGCCAGGTCTGCTGGCGGTGCCGGCGAATCTGAGTGGGATTCGGCAAATGCACCGGGCCCTCAAAGGCAATGGCGCGGTGGCCCTGTTAACCGACCAAGTGCCGCCTGAGGGGTTGGGTGTGTGGGCCTCGTTTTTTGGCAAGCCGGCGTACACCATGACCTTGGCTGCGCGATTGGCGCTGCAAAGTGGCGCGGTCATGTTGCCGGTGCGAACTTTGCGCCTGCCGCGCGGGCAAGGCTACTCGTTGGAGATTTTGCCTCCGCTCGTCGGCCTGAACACTTTGCCGCCGCCTGACTTGCCGCAGGCTGTCAGTCTCGTCAACCAAACGATTGAGGAGCTTGTTTTGAGCCAGCCTGGTCAGTATTTGTGGGGCTATGCGCGTTACAAAACGCCGCGCCAAGAAGCGTCTGCGCCGGTCGCCTCCAGCGCGCCTGCCAGCGACAATGGGCAGATAGAAAAAAATAAAAAGTGAGTATGAACGTCGGACTATTTTTCAGCACCCTGGCGACCCGTGCCGGCATTGCTTTCATGCGTCTGCTCGCCCACTTCCCGCTG
>JBEDKR010000287.1:0-3596 GCA_041172005.1 Pseudomonadota bacterium | reverse complement strand
GGCCGTCCGGGTCGGACTTGGCCACCAAGTCGCCGGCGACGACACCACCCGCGCCCGGCCGGTTGTCGACCAGCACCGGCTGGCCCAGCGACTCGCTGAGCTTTTGCGCCACCGTGCGGGCGGTCAAGTCGGCCACGCCACCGGCGCCAAAAGGTACGACCAGCCGAATCGGCTTGCTGGGAAAGGCTTGCGCGAGCGCGACGTGAGGCAAAGCCAGGGCCGCAGAAAGGACGAGCAAACTGAATAGGTGGCGTCGAGTGGTCATGGTGTTGATCTGCTTGAAATAGAAAGAGTGCTGACTTTCGCCCTATTCCTGATCAACGGCAAGAGCGATTTCAGACTGCCAGATATAACAAATTTGCATAGAAGTTGCACTCACTCCACCGCGAACGGTACCCGCGTACTGACCGCGCACATCAGCTCGTAAGCCACCGTGCCAGCAGCGTGGGCGACTTCGTCAATCGACAGCACGGCGCCGTTAGCGGCGTTGCCCCACAAAGTGACGTCGCTGCCAATGCGGGCGTCGGGCACGGGCGTCAGGTCGACCATGAGCATGTCCATGCTGACCCGACCCAGCAGCTGCGTGCGCACGCCAGACACCAGCGCAGGCGTGCCGGTCTCGCAATGGCGCGGATAGCCATCGGCATAACCGCAGGCGACCGCGCCGATGCGCATGGCGTGCTCAGCCCGGAACCGCGAGCCGTAGCCGACGCTGTCACCAGCGGCGAGCTCCTGCACGCCGATCAGGCGGGAGCTCAAGGTCATGGTCGGGCGCAAGCCCCAGTCGGCGGCGCTGTGCTGGGGAAAATCTGCTGCGCTGCCGTACACACCAATGCCTGGCCGGACCCAGTCTGAGCGCTCGACCAGCGCGTCACCATGGCGCAACAAAGCAGCGCTGTTGCTCAAAGAGCGCTCGCCCGGCAAGTCGTGCGTCACGGCGTCAAATGCTTTGAGTTGTGCGGCAATCCCAATCGGCCCATCGGCGTCGCTGAAATGCGTCATCAGCGATATTTCATCGACTTGCGGCAAGGCGTTCAGCCGCGTCCAAGCGGCTCGAAAACGTTCAGGCTTGAAACCAAGCCGGTTCATACCTGAATTCATTTTGAGAAAGACGCGATGCGGCAACTGCGTTTTGTGGGCGGCCAACATGTCGATTTGCTCCTTGCAATGCACCACATGCCAAAGACCCAAACGCGAGCACAACTCCAAATCGCGGGCATCGAAAATACCTTCTAGCAACAGGATCGGTCCGCGCCAGTCGAGGGCCCGCAGGCGTTGTGCTTCGCTCAAGTCCAACAGGGCAAAACCATCGGCGCTGCGCAGGCCTTCAAAGGCCCGCTCAATGCCGTGGCCGTAGGCGTTGGCCTTGACGATGGCCCAGACCCGCGCGTCGCCGGCAGCGGCTCGCATGCGTACCAGGTTGTGCCGCAGGGCATCGGTGTGAACGGTCGCAAGTATCGGGCGGGGCATGGTCTGTAGCTCAGGGTAAGCCCGCAAGCCGAGGCCGGGGCAAATGTCGAAGGAGGAATCGCCCTCATTTTGGCATCCAACCGCGTGCTATAAACCGTCATTCCTTCGGAGACTTGTCATTTTTTTCGCTGCCGACCCATCGCCTGATGTCTCCCTGCCCGTGAGCACGATTGCTTTATGAAGCGCGGTTTTTACACGATCATGGCGGCCCAGTTTTTCAGCTCTTTGGCTGACAACGCGCTGTTCGTGGTCGCCGTCGAATTGCTCCGCAACAGCGGCGCACCCAAGTGGCAGCCAGCCGCGCTGGTGCCGATGTTCGCGCTGTTTTATGTGGTGCTGGCACCGTTTGTCGGGGCGCTGGCTGATGCGCGGCCCAAGGGCAATGTCATGCTCATGAGCAACTCCATCAAGGTGATCGGTTGCCTGATGATGCTGTTTGGCTCGCACCCGCTGATGGCTTACGCCATCGTCGGCTTGGGTGCGGCGGCTTACTCGCCCGCCAAATACGGTATCTTGACTGAACTGCTGCCAGCATCGCAATTGGTCAAGGCCAATGGCTGGATCGAGGGGCTGACGATTGCCTCCATCATTTTGGGCGTGCTGCTCGGCGGCCAACTGGTTGGGGTTGCCGTTTCCAGCAACTTGCTGGCGATCAATTTCCCCATCATTGAGACCGGTGTCGACACGCCGGCAGAGGCCGCCATCAGCTGCCTGATCTTCATCTACATTCTGGCCGCCTGGTTCAACACACGCATCCCGCACACGGGCGTCGAGATGCGCCCGATGCCGCACAACAAGCTGCAATTGTTGCCCGACTTCTGGCAGTGCAATTCGGCCTTGTGGCACGACAAGCTAGGGCAAATTTCGCTAGCCACAACCACGCTGTTTTGGGGTGTGTCAGGCAACCTGCGTTACATCGTGCTGGCTTGGAGCGCTGCTGCGCTGGGCTACAGCACCACGCAAGCATCATCCTTGGTCGGCGTGGTGGCCATAGGCACGGCCATAGGCGCTGTGCTGGCGTCCATGCGCATGCGTTTAGACCAAGCCACCAGCGTCATGCCGCTCGGCATCGCCATGGGTTTGTTGGTGATTTTGATGAACTTCATCGACAACGTCTGGGTGGCTGCGCCATTTTTGATTTTGCTCGGCGGACTCGGCGGCTTTCTGGTGGTGCCGATGAACGCGCTACTGCAACACCGCGGCCACAACCTGATGGGCGCTGGCCGCTCGATTGCTGTGCAGAACTTCAATGAGCAGGCCTGTATCTTGGCGTTGGGTGCCGGCTACAGCTTGTCGACTGGGCTCGGCCTGTCGGCCTTTGCGGCCATCACTGGTTTTGGTGTCATCGTCGCAGGTTTCATGTGGGTCATCCAGCGCTGGCACAAGAGCAACTGCATCAAGTACAAAGACCAAGTCGAGGCCTTGTTACGGATCGCCCGCAGCGACAAGTCGCACTAAGCTGCCAGCCATGAACGCACCCAAGTCGACCTCGTCGCTGGCGGTTGGCGCTTTGGTCATCAACGCCGTCGTCTGGGGCGTTTCATGGTGGCCGTTTCGCGAGATGCAGAGCCATGGGCTGCACCCGCTGTGGTCAACCACGTTGATTTATGTGCTGGCCACTGTTGGCGTGCTGGCTTGGAAACCCGACGCGTGGCGCGTGCTGCTGCATCACCGTGGCTTGCTGCTGTTGATGGTGGCAGCAGGGCTGACCAACGTGGGTTTTAACTGGGCCGTGACGGTCGGTGACGTGGTCCGCGTGGTGTTGCTTTTTTACCTGATGCCGGCGTGGTCGGTGCTGATGGCTTGGGCCATGCTCGGCGAAAAACCAACGACAGCTTCATTGCTGCGTCTGCTGCTGGCACTAGCCGGCGTGCTGATTGTGTTGAAGTCACCCGCCTCACCCTGGCCTGTACCCAACAGCATGGCCGACTGGTTGGCTTTGGCCGGTGGCCTGTGTTTTGCGCTGACCAATGTGCTGCTGCGCAAACATGGCAGCACGCCTAGCGAATCGCGCATGCTGGCGATGTTTGGGGGCGGTGCACTGATGGCCGCGGCGGCTGCGCTGCTGGGCATGAGCGCAGGCATCGTCTCGGCACCGGCTTTTGCCTTGTCCGGCGTGCCTGTGG
>JBEDKR010000286.1:0-3596 GCA_041172005.1 Pseudomonadota bacterium | reverse complement strand
GGCTGGTGGGAAGGCGGCGCCGACCTCGAGTTCTTCATCAACAACAAGGCCTACGCCAAGCTGTCGGATGAAAACAAAGCCATCCTCGACGCAGCGACTGTTGTCGCCGCACGCGACATGACGGCCAAGTACGATGCGTTCAACCCGATCGCGCTGAAGAAGCTGGTGGCTGAGAAGACTCAGCTGAAGGCTTTCCCGAAAGCCGTCATGGACGCCGGCTTCAAGTCATCGATGGAAGTCTTCGCCGAGCACGAAGCCAAGTCACCTGAGTTCAAGAAGATCAGCCAAGACATGCGCGCTTTCCAGCGCGACCAGATCTTGTGGAACCGCTTCTCCGAGTACCCGTTCAACCAGTACATGAGCACAGTGAAGATCTGAGCTTGAGCTGTTCTGCCCTTCACGGGCAGACACAAAAAAACCGCCCTTGAGGCGGTTTTTTTGTGTCTGAGCAATCTGCTACTTTTTGCCCTGTCGATTGAGCGCGTCCTGCATCGCCTTCATCGGGTCATCTTCAGGGGCTGTGCTCTGCGGCTCGGGTTCAGGCGTGCTGCTTGTCGGCGCTTGTTCATTGGCATCAGGGGCCGTGTCATACGGGTTCGCTGAGTCGGTCAAGGTGTCACGCATCTGCTGGCCGATGCTCTCCATGTTGTAGACCTCCTTCTTGTCCAAGCTGCCGGTGACCAGCTGCGGAAAGGCGATCAGCAACCCGACCATGGCGATCTGGATCAGAACGAAGGGAATGGCGCCCTTGTAAATCTGCATGGTGGTGACCGGTTCCATGATTTTTTTGGTCACGCGGTCAAGGTAAGGTTTTTCCGGGGCGACCGAGCGCAGGTAGAACAGCGCGAAGCCAAACGGTGGGTGCATGAACGATGTCTGCATGTTCACCGCCAGCAGTACGCCGAACCAGATCAGGTCAATGCCCAGTTTGTCGGCCACCGGCGCCAGCAAAGGCACGACGATGAAGGACAGCTCGAAGTAATCGAGGAAGAAGGCCAGGAAGAAGATCATGACGTTGACCAAGATCAGGAAGCCGATCTGGCCGCCGGGCAGGTCGGTCAGCAGGTGCTCCACCCACTTCGGTCCATCGGCCGCCTGGAACACCAAGCTGAACACGGTGGCTCCGACCAAGATGAACATCACGAAGCTCGACAACCGAGTGGTGGACGCCAGCGACTGCTTGAGCAGCTTCATGTCCAGCCGCCCGCGCACCCAGCCCATGATCAACGCGCCCATGGCGCCCATGGCACCGCCCTCGGTCGGTGTGGCCACGCCTAGGAAAATGGTGCCTAGGACCAAGAAAATCAGCAGCAGTGGCGGGATCAACACGAAGGTCACACGTTCGGCCAAGCGCGACAGCAGGCCGAGCTTGGCGCCTTTGTTGACCAACGCGATGACCAGCGCCAAGAACACGCCGGCGCACATGGCGACCACGACTTTTTCGTCGGTGGCGACGAAAGTGACTTCCTCGCCTTCAAGCCAAGTGTGAACGGCCTCCATGTTCTGAGCAAGGAAGATGGACACCGTGGCTGACAGCGCGGTCAGGACGACCAGCGAGCCGTAGCCGCCGCTGCCGTCTGGTTGGCGGAAGGTGCGCGCTTCCAGCGGCAGCGCTGGCACACGTTCAGGTTTGAAGAAAGCCAGAAGCACAACATAGACGACATACATGCCCATCAGCATGAAGCCGGGCAGGAAAGCACCTTTGTACATGTCGCCCACGCTGCGGCCCAATTGGTCGGCCATGATGATCAGCACGAGCGAAGGCGGAATGATCTGCGCCAAGGTGCCGGACGCGGCAATCACCCCGGCAGTCAATGGCCTGTCGTAGCCATAGCGCAGCATGATGGGTAGAGAAATCAAGCCCATCGAGATGACAGAAGCGGCGACAACGCCGGTGGTTGCCGCCAGCAGGGCACCCACCAGAATCACCGCGATGGCCAGACCACCGCGCATCGGACCGAAGACCTGGCCGATCGTGTCGAGCAAGTCCTCGGCCATGCCGCTGCGCTCCAGCACAAGCCCCATCAGGGTGAAGAAGGGCACTGCCAACAAGGTGTCGTTGGCCATGATGCCGATCAGGCGTTGCGGCAGCCAGGCGATCACTGAAGAGGGAAAGACGCCCAGTTCAATGCCGACCAGGCCGAAGAACAGGCCGCACGCACCCAAACTGAAAGCGACCGGGAAGCCTACTAGCAGAAAAAGAATCAAGCCCACGAACATGATCGGGGCGAAATTGGTGATGAGAAATTCCATGATGAGTCGTTCCGGCCGCTTAGCGTTGGGGAGCAGCGTCGCTGGAGGCGCTGGCTTCAGTGGTTTCGGCAGCTGCGCGCGCGCGCAGGGCTTCGGCCAGGTCTTCTTCGGCCGTCTTGTCGGCGAGGCGGCCCATCGGGTCCGGACCCTGATCTTGAAGGAAAGCGATGCGCTTGATGATTTCCGACCAGCCTTGCAACATCAGCAGCGTGAAGCCGACCGGCATGGCTGCCCACACAGGCCAGCGGATCAGGCCGCCGGAGTTGCCGGACGTTTCGCCCGTCTGGTACATCTGGATCGCCAGTGGCGTACCGAGGTACAACACGACCATGCACAGCGGTGTCAGGAAGAAGGCGAAACCAATGATGTCCACCCACACCTGCGCGCGTTTGGACAGTCGACTGTTCAACACGTCGATGCGCACATGCTCGCGGTGCAGCAGCGTGTAGCCAGCAGCAGCAAGGAAGGACCAGGCGAACAAATACCACTGAGCTTCCAAAAAGGCATTGGAGCTGACGTCAAAGGCCTTGCGTACAACGGCATTGGTGGCGCTGATGGCTGCGGCGGCAAAAATCAGCCAGATCACGTACTTGCCGACTTGGGCATTGAGCCAGTCCACGGCTTGGGAAAACTTCAAGAGCGCACGCATTTTTTCTCCAGATAAAAGAGCCCTGCACAAATCATCTGAAATGTCGTGGGAGCGGGTGATTTTATAGATAACGGATCTTTGTGCTTGAGCTTTTGCCTGTGTCGGGCTGAAAATTATTCAATCGGCTTGAATTGCACGTTCAAAGAGACGGCTGTCACAATTCGATGGACCGTCTGTTGCTGCCGTTTTGGTGCATCGCGGGCTTATTCAGGACCTTTGTTTTGGCAACTGATTCCAACGCCATGCCAATGCCGCCAGTGCCGGCTTCGCCAAGCGACAGCCCCGGCTTGATCGATTCGCCGCTGATTCGGCGGGCCGGTAAGGGCGTGTTGTCGCTCGCTCTGATGGATGCGCGCAACCACACACTGCATTTATTCACGCAGTTTCAAAGCGCTTTGGAAGCTGCTGACTTTGTGGTGCCGCTGTTGCCGACGCTGAACCCACCGCTCTGGGAGCTGGGCCATGTGGGCTGGTTTCAGGAGTATTGGATTGGCCGCAATTTACAGCGCAGCCAAGGCGCAGTTTGTGATCCTGCGGGGCCGCGACTGCCGTCGTTAGAGTCGGCAGCCGACCGCTGGTGGGATTCATCGCATGTTCCGCATGACACGCGTTGGTCGCTTGACTTGCCCAATGTGAATGCGTGCCGCGCCTACTTGCTGAACACGTTGGAAAGCACGCTGGAGTTGCTGGAGCG
>JBEDKR010000285.1:0-3606 GCA_041172005.1 Pseudomonadota bacterium | reverse complement strand
CATTGGCACTGGGCCAAGTGCTGCCTGATTTCGACGTCCGCGTGCGGGCCCAAGTGCCGGCCGGCCACAAGATTGCAGCGGTGCGCATTTTGGCGGGTGAACCGGTGCGCAAGTACAACGCCGTCATTGGTGTAGCCGCGCGCGACATTGAAGCTGGCGACTACGTGCACACGCACAACTTGGCGCTGGTCGATTTTGAGCGTGACCCAGGCTTTGGCCTGGATGTGATGCCAGTCGCGTATGTGCCGGAGGCCGAGCGCGCCAGCTTCATGGGCTTTGTCCGTGAAGACGGCCGCGTCGGCACGCGCAACTTCATCGGACTCTTGTCGTCCGTGAACTGCTCAGCCACGGTCATACAGCGCATCGCCGCGCACTTCACACCGGAGCGACTGGCGGCTTTTCCGAACGTGGATGGTGTGGCCGCTTTTGCACAAACCAGCGGCTGCGGCATGTCGTCCCCCAGCGAACACTTTGACGTGCTCCGCCGCACGTTGGCCGGCTACGCCCGGCACGCCAACATGGCCGGCGTGCTGATCGTCGGCCTCGGCTGCGAGCGCAACCAAGTCGCCTCTTTGGTCGATTCCCAAGGCCTTGCAGCCGGCCGCCTCCTGCGCACCATGGTCATGCAAGAAGTTGGCGGCACGCGCGTGACGATCGAAGCCGGTATCAAAGCGGTTGAAGAGATGCTGCCCATCGCCAATGCCTGCCAGCGCCAACCGGTGTCTGCCAGCCACATCAAGGTGGGCTTAGAGTGCGGTGGTTCAGACGGGTTCTCAGGCATCACGGCCAATCCGGCACTCGGCGCAGCCATGGACATTTTGGTGCGCCATGGCGGCACGGCGATTTTGTCGGAGACTCCCGAAATCCATGGTGTCGAGTACATGCTGACGCGGCGCGCTGTGACGCCCGAAGTCGGCCAAAAATTACTCGACCGACTGACTTGGTGGGAGAACTACACACGCGGCCACAACGCCCAGTTCAACGGCGTGGTCAGCCCTGGGAATCAAGCCGGCGGGCTGGCGAATATTTTTGAAAAATCACTTGGCTCCGCCATGAAAGGCGGCACCACGCCGCTGCAAGCGGTGTACGAATATGCCGAACCCATCGACACCGCAGGCTTCGTCTTCATGGACTCGCCGGGCTACGACCCGGTGGCGTGTACCGGCCAGATTGCCAGTGGCGCCAACCTGATTTGCTTTACCACCGGCCGTGGCTCCATGTTTGGCTCCAAGCCGGCGCCGACGATCAAGCTGGCCAGCAACACACCGATGTACCTCAAGCTCGAAGAAGACATGGACGTCAACTGCGGCGCCATTCTCGACGGCGAGGTCGATGTGGCGCAAATGGGTCAACGCATTTTCGAGGCTATCTTGCGACATGCCTCGGGCGAGCCGACCAAGAGTGAAGCGCTCGGTTTGGGCGACCACGAGTTCGTGCCTTGGCACTTGGGCATCGTCAGCTAAATTCGTCAGCACTGATGGCTAGCGCCAATAGAAAACTCTCGCGGCGTGAAAGAATCAGGCCTAGACGACCACTGCATACCCCACACCTGTGCCAAGGAGGCCTTTGATGACCGCTGGAAATAGTTTCAAAACCGCATTAGCCAACCAACAACCACAGATCGGCCTGTGGCTGTCGATGGCCGAACCCTACCTGGCGGAGGTCAGTGCCACCGCGGGTTTCGACTGGTTGTTGATCGATGGTGAACATGCGCCCAACGACTTGCGTAGCACCCTCAGCGCCTTGCAGGCGATCGCACCCTACCGCTCACAGCCAGTAGTGCGTGCCGTTTCTGGCGATGTGCACCTCATCAAACAATTGCTCGACATTGGCGCTCAAAACCTGTTGATTCCGATGGTCGACACGGCCGAGCAGGCGCGCCAGCTGGTGCTGGCCACACAGTACCCGCCGGTGGGCATTCGCGGCGTGGGCAGTGCCGTCGGGCGTTCATCACGCTGGAGCGCACGCACCGACTATCTCAAGGTCGCAGACGGCGAGATTTGCCTGCTGGTGCAAGCTGAGTCTGTGGTTGCGTTGGAGAACCTAGAGGAGATTTGCGCTGTCGACGGCGTGGACGGCGTCTTCATCGGCCCCGCTGATCTGGCGGCCTCAATGGGCTACCGAGGGCAGCCGTTTCACCCAGAAGTTCAGGCCGCCATTGAGGCTGCGATCACCACCATCGTGAAATCCGGCAAGGCGGCCGGCACGCTGATGTCTGACCAGAAGGTAGCGCGGCGCTACCTTGAACTGGGCGCCACCTTTGTCGCCACGGGTGTGGATGTGCTGGTCTTTGCCAGCGCAGCACGCAAGCTGGCGGCAGACTTTCTCGGTGCATCACCGGGATCGCCTGCAGTCAACGCAGCACCCGCTTATTGAAAACGCAGCTCAGAGCTTGCGAAGACGCTTCACGTCAATTTTGACCGAGTTCCAGTCTTTGTCGACCTCGCCAAAAAGCTCAACACGGTCTGTGGCGGAAACGGTTTGACCCACCCAGCGGCGATTGTCAATCTCAACTTCAACGGTGCCGCTGGCATCCTTGAAGATGTAGTTCTCACCACCGATGTGGCTTTGAATCGTGCCTTGCAAGGTGACTTTGGCGTCATCTTTCAGGGACTTCGCGTGCTCAACGGTGACTACATTCACAGGGCCGGTGAAACCGCCGGGGCCGGTAGTTGCACCCGCTGCGTAGCCACCTGCAGTTTGCGCAAAAGCTGTACCTGCGAGTAAAACACCAGCAATAAAAGTGGCGAAGATTTTCATTGATTCTTTCTTGAACGTTGCATAAAAAAACGGCCTCTTCCAAGACCGTTTGCTGCAGCCACAGTAACACGTAACACTTATCTACGCTCAACTCATCCGTGGCAAGCTTTGTCGTCGAAGGGTGTTCAACCGCGCTTTAAATAAACTTTGACGAAGCTGCTTTTGAGCGCTTCACCCTTGGCCGCCAGCTGATCACTTTTAGCCTCATTGGCCAAAGCCAACAGCGCATCCAGATGACCTCGAATGGTCTGAATTTCTTCGTCGTTGGCCTCGGCTTCAACGGCTTTTAATTTCTCACTGATTGGTGTGTAGAGCTCAATCACCTTGCTGGCATTTTTGGCATTGGCGGCGTCCAGTGCCAGCTCCATCGCGTCATGAAAATCAACCAACGCAATCGACAGCATCGAGAAACCATTGCGCTTGAACATCTCCTGAAAGACCGGCCGGACTTTTTCGAGATCAAGATGGGCCGCGTGCAGATCGCCGGTGCGCACCAAACCGTTGACACCTTGGAGCATCTCGGCAACACGTACCAAGTCTGAGTTCAACTGGCCATCGCGCTTCAAGGCGTAGGGGTGATAAGCCATGTATTTGCCCTGAAAAACCTCATAGGCTGGCAACAGCTTGTCGTAGTTGGCAATGGCCTTTTCGCGCTCATTTTTACCCGTCAAAAACAGCGTCTGCTTGTAAAAGTTGTTCATGACATTGAAGTCTTCCAGAAATATTTTTCTGGAAAAGAACACGCTGGCATAGCTTCCGCCGAAGACCACCGCCAACAGCAAAACCGCCCCAACGGCGATCAAGGTCTTGCCTGATCCGTTGGTGGCGCCGCTTGCTGTGCTGAGG
>JBEDKR010000284.1:0-3608 GCA_041172005.1 Pseudomonadota bacterium | reverse complement strand
GCCATCACCTTCACCAACAAAGCCGCCGCCGAAATGCGCGAGCGTGCCAAAAGCTTGATTGGCAAGAGCGCGCGCGGCGTGTTGATCTGCACCTTTCATGCGCTGGGCGTGCGCATGTTGCGCCAAGACGGCGGCGTGCTCGGCCTCAAACCGCAGTTCAGCATTTTGGACAGTGACGACGTCACCAGCATCCTGAAAGACGCTGGCGGCTCAACCGACTCAGCCACCGCCAAGCAATGGCAATGGACCATCAGCGCCTGGAAAAACAGCGGCCTGAACGCCGAGCAAGCCGAAGCCCAAGCCGCCAACGATGAAGAACGCGTGCTGGCCCGCATCATGGCGCGGTATGAAGAACGCCTCACCGCCTACCAAAGCGTTGACTTTGACGACCTGATCGGCCTGCCGCTGAAGTTGCTAAAAGAACATGACGAGGTGCGCGACAAATGGCAGGCCGCGCTCGGCCATGTGTTGGTCGACGAATACCAAGACACCAATGCCACGCAGTACGAAGTTCTAAAACTGCTGGTCGGCGAACGCGGCCGCTTCACGGCGGTGGGCGACGACGACCAGTCCATCTACGGCTGGCGCGGTGCCACACTCGACAACCTGAAACGCTTGCCGATCGAATACCCCACGCTCAAGGTCGTCAAGCTAGAGCAAAACTACCGCTCCACCAGCGCCATCTTGCGCGCCGCCAACAACGTCATTGGCCCGAACCCGAAGCTGTACCCCAAGACGCTGTTCAGCGAACTCGGCGAAGGCGAACCCGTGCGCGTGATCGACTGCGACGGCGAAGAACACGAAGCCGACCGCGTCGTCGCCCGCATCCAAAGCTTGCGCGCCGGTGGTGAGCTGCAAGCGGTTGGCAGCCAGTACAAAGACTGGAAAGACTTCAGCGTGCTGTACCGCGCCAACCACCAAGCGAAGGTCTTTGAAAAAGCCTTTCGGCGCGCGCAGATTCCGTACAAAGTCTCGGGTGGCCAAAGCTTTTTTGACCGCGCTGAAATCAAAGACCTCTGCGGCTGGCTGCGGCTGTTGACCAACAACGACGACGACCCAGCCTTCATGCGCGCCGTCACAACGCCCAAGCGCGGCATAGGTCATGTGACCTTGCAAGCCCTCGGCAACTTTGGCAGCCTGTACAAACTGAGCCTGTTTGAATCCTTGTTCAGCAACTCGCTGGCCACGGTGCTACCGGCCAAGGCGGTCGGTTCGCTGCAAGAGTTCGGGCGCTACATGAATGACCTAGAGCACCGCGCCAAACACACCGTGGGTGCACAAGACGCACGCGTTTTTTTGAACGACTGGCTGAAAGACATCGACTACGAAAAACACTTGTACGACGCCGAAGACAGCGAGAAAGTCGCCGCTGCGCGCTGGACCAATGTGATGGATTTTTGCGACTGGATGGCCCAGCGATGCGGGGGGCAAATTGAAGACACCTCGGGCGCCACCGTCGAGAAAGAACGCAAGACCATGCTCGAAGTGGTGCAAACCATTGCGCTGCTGTCGACCATCAGCGAGCGCGAAGGCGACCAAGACGTCGTCACGCTGTCGACCCTGCACGCCGCCAAAGGGCTGGAGTGGCCGCACGTGATGTTGGTCAGCTGCGTGGAAGGGCTGCTGCCCTTCAAGCTCGGCGAAGACGACGCCGAAACCAGCGCCGAGAGCATTGCGTTGCGCCTGCAAGAGGAACGCCGACTGATGTATGTGGGCATCACCCGCGCGCAACGCACATTGCTGGTCAGCTGGCTGCGGCGGCGCAAAAAAGGCCGCGAAATGATTGCCGGCACACCCAGCCGCTTCATCGCTGAAATGGGCCTCGACAAAACCACGGTCAAAGAAGACCCACGCGAAAAAATCCGTGCCTTGCGCGCCGAATTTGCACAGCGTGCGGCCGAAGGCACAGCAGCCAAAGCCTTGGCCGAAGCCCAAACCAAAGCAGGCCTTTGACGTTTTCAAACAGGCCAACGCCATGACACCATTATCAAAACTCCGCGCTTTGTCCATCAGCCTGACGCTGCTGTTTAACCTGAGCACCGGCTTTGCACAAACCAAGCCAGTCCAAGGCAAACCTACGCAAGCCTGCCCGACAGCAAAGACCATCAAAGCCAAAGACCTCTACGGCCAATGGTCCGTCGAGTTCACCGCGCCGCCGCGCGGCTTGCCGGTCAAAGCAACTTTGCAGTTGCAACAGCATGCCGAATACACCGAGAGCTTGTCCGGCACCTTGCTGCGTGACCTCAGCGCCGCGCCCGGCGGCGTCGTGCCAGGCCATTCCCCACGTGCGCAAGTGGTGGGCGACCTAGAAGGTGTTTTGCTGATGCTTGATGAATCGTCCAACGGCATCAACCTGACCGCCAGCTGGGATGGCAAAGTGGTCGATGGCAGCTGCGGTCAAACCATTCAAGGCGTCTGGAAAGATCTGAGCAGCAGCGCCCCGGACAACCCCCTAGACGTGCCCTTCACCCTGCGACAAATCAACAGCTGGTGAAGCGCTCATTCACCGAAGAAGAATCGTCCGAGCGAAAGAAAGTGACATCACTGCGAGCGTAGTGCTTCGCAGGATAGTTGGTCCGCTGTAGGAGTGTTGCTCATCACATGAACTCACATTTGGCGGCGTTGCCAGGCTGAACGGTCAACAGCAAGCCGACATCACTTCCCGCACCGGCTCAAGATTGATGAATCGACGCGGCACAAATGGTGGCATCAGCCACAAAACCTCTCAGCTTGTCATCGATGTTGCTGAACCTTTGCTGAGACATCATGGCTTTGTGGTCGCGGCTATCGACGGTCCCGTCCACGGCGCACGCCGGGCTGTCTTCGACGTTTTTGCCAATTTCCCGAGGTCAATGCCGAAGCAATGGCTTGGTATGGAATTTCCATGGAGACAACATATTGCCTTCCGCTCGTGGCCGCAAATCCAAACATCAAGGCTGCCGTACTTGGCATCTGAAGAACTAGCCGCGTGGTCAGCGAACGTCTGGTTATCAAAGCAGCCGACAGTCACTGATCGGTGCTTTTTCAGCAAAAAGCAGACGATAAATTCTTTCCATCACAAGAACAGTCTGAACTTTTTGATGCCATCGCGAGCCTCAACAAAACGCACCCTCTTTATCCAGGCATGCACACTGATCTCAAAGACGAGCAGCGGCAGGACATCGAAGCTTTTTTGGTGCGACACCTGCGCCACCGCTGAAGGTGCACTCAAGCGGAGTTCAGGCTTTCGGCAACCGCTTTTAAGTGCTGGCGCAACCACCGATGTGCCGGATTATTGTGCATTCGGTCGTGCCTGAACATAGCCGTGTCAACGTGGCCCAGCGCAAGCGGGGGAGTCAAGGGCAATTCGTTCCGGTATGGTCGCCCATAAATCAGATCAGGCCACGACGCTGGTGGATGCCAGCGGCACTGACGCAAAGGCGTTGACTCATCAGTGACATAGATCGCAAGCACTTCGGTGGATCGCGCAAAAACCCGACCGATTCGCTGGCAGAGATACGAAAGCTCACCTTCGCGGTCAGCGGGTCGAACAACGTTCCTTCAGTTAACGTCTGATCGATCAGCTCCAAGGCATGGTTCACCTTGCGAAGAACCGCCATAGTTCTTGA
>JBEDKR010000283.1:0-3622 GCA_041172005.1 Pseudomonadota bacterium | reverse complement strand
GTCAACTGGGTGATACGCCGGCGTGATGGCACGCAAATGGAGGTCTCACTGGACTTGGGCGACCTTGTATCAGGAACCCAAACCGCCCCCATTTGTGAACTGGAACTGGAGTTGCAGGCCGGTCAAGCCGATGCGCTCTTTGAGGTGGCTTTGGCACTGAGCCGCACCTTGGCTGTGCTGCCACTCAACGCCAGCAAGTCCGAGCGAGGTTACGCCTTGCGCCAAGGCGGACTGCCAGCCACCTGCGCACGCCCACCTTTACTGAGCGCCGACCTGAGCATCAACCTGGCCGCCCAAAAAGTGCTGCGCGAAATGTTTGGCCAGTTCACAGCCAATCTGTACCACCTCTTGTTGGGCAACCAGGCTGAGGCCACGCACCAGGCCCGCATCGGTTGGCGTCGTTTTAAATCGGCACTGCGGCTTTTTAAGCCCGTATTAAATCCTCAGGCCATGCCCTCGTGGCAAGACTTGCAAACCGTTTTGCTGTGCCTGCCCGCGCTTGCCGATGCGTACAAAGCTGATGATGCGCAACGTGCGCAGCACTGGCAGGCCATGACACAAGCCTTGGAACTCGCCGCACGCCAACAACTTGCAGACCTGCGAACGGCACTTCAAGCGCCGGCCGTGGGCGCCTGTTTGCTGCACATCACGCAGTGGCTGGAAGACTTATCGGCCCCCACCAAGACCTCCTCGACGGTGGTCAAGCTGCCCGAATCCCTGACGACTTTTGCCAAGCGAAGAACCGGGCGCTTGTATGGCCATTTGCAGCATATTGTTCAGTCGGGTGGGCTTGACAATGCCCATCAAATTCGACTTCTGGCCAAGCGACTGCGCTACAGCCTGGAGTCCTTGCGCCCGAATATCAAAAAGCCCTGCAGCTTCAGGCGCGCATTGGCGCCCAGCGTGATGTCAATCAGGCGGTTCAATTGCTCACCCAGCTGGGCGCCGCACCTGACCTGCTGGCGTTTGTACGCGGCTACGCCCTGGGCATGTCAAGCACTGCGCCAGCCGCCGAAGCCACACCCAAATAAAAGTCGACCAAGCGCGCCGCCTGTCTGGCGGCCGACCATTCGTGTGCGTAATCTCGACCTGATTGACCCAGGTTAAGACGCGTTTGTTGAGCTTGCCAAAGACGGACGATCTTTTCAGAAAAATCATCGACGTCTTCTTGGGCTATCCAAACCCCACGCCCCTCCTGCAGCACATCACGCGTGCCTAACTCGGCGGTCGACACCACCGGCGTGCCCTGCGCCATGGCTTCCAGCAGAACCAGGCCTTGGGTTTCTGTCCGTGATGAAAAGATAAACAAGTCAGCAGCCCGGTAGCAGCTGTTCAATTCGGTCAAGCGATTTAAATAGCCGATGAACTGCACTTGCTCGGTGAGGTCACTTTTTTTGACCTCGGCCGCCAAAGCAGGCCGAGCCGGGCCTTCTCCTGCAATCACAAAAAGGACATCCGGCATTTGCTCTTTAAGCCTGGCCACGACCTTGAGCAAAAAATCAATGTTTTTTTCATGGGCGACGCGGCCAACAAACAGAAGAACCGGGCGGTCTTGGTCAATCCCGTGTTGCGCGCGAAATAGAGCGCGGTTTCCTGGCTCGAAACTGGCCGGTTCAATGCCTGTAGGAATAACCTCTATCTTGGTGGCAATGCCATAGGCCCGAAGAATATGCAACATGGGGTGCGAGGGCACAACCATGCCACTCAAGCTGTTGCCCTGGTGGCGCGAGAAACGCTTGGCCAGGAAACGCATCAAAGATTTTGGCGCCAGTGGCACGTAGTGGTAAAGATACTCTTCAAAAAACGTGTGGTACGTCTCCACACACGGAATGCCCAACTGCATAGCAAGCTTGACGCCCAGGTAGTGCGCCACAAAAGGCGTTTGGACATGGATGATGTCGTAGTGCTCAGCACGCAGCATTTCAAGCTTCGCCATGACCCAGCCATAACTCATGAATCGATCTTCTGGATCGAATGGAATACGGCGCGCTGGCACTCGGGTCACGTCTGACTCATCGGTACTGCCTAGGTCATAGGCTGGTGCAATCAAATGGACGGTGTGGCCTAGTTGACGCAAGTTTCTTCGAAACGTTTCGATAGACGTGGAGACCCCGTTGACGCGGGGGAAATAAACATCCGAGATCATCAATATTTTCATAGCTGGCGCTCTTTAAAAAATCTGACGTGCTTGCCTGTCACTGCCACAAAATAAGGCCCCACACCACCACAAGATTGATGGTGCTGACGAGCACGGCCGCACTGCCTATGTCTTTGGCGCGCTTGGCGAGGCGGTGGTCTTCCAGTGAAATGCGATCCACCGTCGCTTCAATGGCCGAATTGAGAAGCTCAACAATCAGCAACAACAGCACACAAGCAATCATCATTGCCCGGCTGAGCATGTCGGTCTCAAGATAAAAGGCAAGGGGCACCAAGACACATGCCGACATCACTTCCTGACGGAACGCGTCCTCGTTATGGAAGGCTGCTTGCAAGCCCGCCAATGAATATTTCAGGGCATTGAACAGGCGCTTGATGCCGGTCTTTCCTTTGTGTGGGCTTTCCATCAGAAACGACTCATGTGCTTGCCGCAACAGGGGCCGTGGTCATGGACGCCTCGCTCCAGGTGATCAGTTCCATTTGCCCATTGAGGTGTTCAACAATCGCGGTGCAACTATCGACCCAATCACCACAATTAAGGTACTGCATGCCATCCACGACCTTCATCATGGGCCAATGGATATGGCCACAGATAGCGCCATCAACGCCTTGGGCGCGGGCGTGGCGAATGACCGCATCTTCAAAATTAAAAATGAAGCTCACCGCTGTTTTTACCTTTCGTTTGGCATAGCCGGCCAGTGACCAGTAACCCGGCCGCTTTAGTGTTCGTCGAAGCCAAGACAAGTAGTGATTGATGCTGACCAGGAGGTCGTAGGCTTTATCACCCAACACGGCAATCCAGCGGTGGTGGCGTGTGACCTGATCGAACTCATCCCCATGCAAGAGCAGGTAGCGCCTGCCATCTGCTGCCGTGTGAATGTGCTCGTGCTCAACCAAGATGTTGCCAAAAATGGCGCCCACATATTCGCGTAGCGCTTCATCATGGTTGCCGGGGATAAATATGACTTTTTCGCCGTGGCGAGCCCGCCGAAGCATTTTTTGAACGAACGTGTTTTGTGCTTCAGACCAATGAACAGCCCCCCGGCTCATCGACCATAAATCGACAATATCACCCAGCAAAAAAACATGTTCTGATGAGTAGGATTTCAGAAAATCAAGCAAGTGATGGGCTTGGCACGCCTTGGTCCCCAGGTGGATGTCTGAAAGAAAAATTGAACGAACAATCTTGGGTTTCAGCATGAGACGCCGCCCTTAAATCCTGGGGCCTTGTCCTGAGTTTTTAGCTTGCTGCATTTCATGCACCAAGCATCGCACGGGAGTATTTAAGCGTCGTTACAAGGGCGTGTCATTTTGATGAACTCAATACACTTCGGGCACCACGATCTCATTAGGAACAGGCTGCCTGAAGTAGTCCTCGTGGCGCTCACGCGGCGGCAACTCAATCGTTTGGGGCTCTATTTCAGTATAGGGAATCTGAGCCAGCAGATGGTGAATGCAATTGAGG
>JBEDKR010000282.1:0-3622 GCA_041172005.1 Pseudomonadota bacterium | reverse complement strand
GTTGGAGATGGAGAGCAACGGCAAGCGCGTTGACCGCAGTGGCGCGGCCCTGCCTTTTGACACTGCGCCCGTGCTTTGGGGCGAGCCCGGCACCAACGGCCAGCACGCTTATTTTCAGATGCTGCACCAAGGCACAGAGGTGGTGCCGGTGGAGTTTGTGGCGGTCAAAAAAGCCAGCCACACCTTGCTGGGGCATCACGACAAGTTACTCGCCAATGTGCTGGCGCAAGCGCAAGCGCTGATGCTCGGCAAAGCAGACCTTGGCGGTCACCGGCACTTTCCGGGTAACCGGCCCAGCACCTTTTTGCTGCTGGATGAACTCACACCTGCCAGCTTGGGTGCCTTCATCGCCTTGCAAGAACACCGTGTTTTTGTCAGTGGCGCGGTCTGGGGCATCAACAGTTTTGACCAATGGGGCGTTGAGTTGGGCAAGGTGCTGGCCAAGGATGTTGAAGCGCGTTTGGCCAGCGGTGACAGCAGCGGGCTGGATGCGTCGACTGCGGGACTGCTTCAAATGCTGCGGACCGGATGAGTTTGATCTAGATCAAACAATGGTTTGAGCAACAGGTTGTTGCGACGTGTTGGCGTGTATCTGACCCCTAGAATCCGGGAATCTTGCCGTTTGTTGCAGGAATAGGATGCAACCGGCCCGCCGCTACGGGGGTTGGTTGCGCAACAGATGACACATTTTTCCTTGGCTGCGTTAGCTCACCGGTTTTTGCTGGTGCTGGCTTGCGGCTCTTCTTGGGCAGCCTCTGCGGCCAGCCCTTTGGCCTTGTGGCCAACAGTGCCCTTCATTCGCGGTCAGGACTTGTGCCAATTTCAGGACGCCTATGGCAAGACCCGCAATGAGTTGTCGCTGGATATGGCGCACCGGCTCAAAGATTTGTTTGGTGCTGGATTGGCATCGGCGGATGCGGTTGGGATTCTCATGGCGATTGATGGCTTGATCGACAAAAATAGGCGCTTGGCAAGCTCTGGTTTGGGCATGGATGTGACGCTGGAAGCCAGTTTGAAAGCGGCTATTGACGGGTTTTACCGAAAGATCAATCCAAAAGAGAAAAAGCTGTCCTTCGTTAACCCAGCACCCTTGTTGGACTTGTTGCGTGACTTGCGCACCGAAAAACGACAAGGTTCTTTGGACTTGAGTCAGTTGGCAAAGATCTCGGGCTTCGCTTGGGGGACCTATGCGTACAGCCCGGGCTGTCGCGGCGACATCATGGTGACGATTCATGTCGAATTGGCCAGCGGAGCGAGTTACAGCTTTCAGGCCCAAGGTCGGCCGGAGTCGGTGATGGCGTCTGTCGGCTCGCAGATGTTTGAGTATTTTCAGCGCACGCAATTTCCCTCAGTCGTTCGGATGGGGGCTAAATCTTTGACCTTGGTGGGCGCACCGGGTTCACCGATCGGCGTTGCGCCCTCGCCAGCGGTTGCCCAAAGCGCGTGCGTCCTGAGTCACGCACGCTTGCCGACGTTTGAGGAATACGAGTTTCTCTCGGCACTCGGCGACTGGAACGGCGGTGTCTCGTTGGACCATCAGTTGTGGGCTTTGGCAGATGAGCATATTTTGGCGCCTGACCTCAGAAATCCATCGCCGATTCGTCACCCCGAAGATGTGAACTCGACTGAGATCTACTATTACTGCGTGAAGTAAACGTACAAAGAAAAACCCCCGCAGGGCTTGCGCCTTGCGGGGGTTTCTTGTTTGGTCAGTCGCTCCGAAAAGCAACCGGGCCGGGCAATTACATGCCCATGCCGCCCATGCCGCCCATACCACCCATGTCGCCGCCGCCCATGCCGGCAGGTGCGTCGTCTTTGGCAGACTCAGCGACCATGCACTCGGTCGTCAACATCAGTGAAGACACAGAAGCTGCGTTTTGCAGAGCCGTGCGGGTCACTTTCGTTGGGTCCAGAATACCCATTTCGATCATGTCGCCGTAGGTGTCGTTGGCAGCGTTGAAGCCGTAGTTGCCTTTGCCAGCCAACACAGCTGCCACGACCACCGATGCTTCGCCACCAGCGTTGTAAACGATCTCGCGCAGAGGCGCTTCGATGGCTTTCAACACCAGCTTGATGCCGGCGTCTTGGTCAGCGTTGTCGCCTTTGATGACGCCAGCAGTTTGCTTGGCGCGGAGCAATGCAACGCCGCCGCCAGCAACAATGCCTTCTTCCACAGCAGCGCGGGTAGCGTGCAGGGCGTCTTCAACGCGGGCTTTTTTCTCTTTCATTTCGACTTCGGTGGCTGCGCCAACCTTGATCACGGCAACACCGCCGGCCAGCTTGGCCACGCGCTCTTGCAGTTTTTCACGGTCGTAGTCAGACGTGGCTTCTTCGATCTGAACGCGCACTTGCTTGACACGTGCTTCGATGTCAGCAGCAGCACCAGCACCGTCGATGATGATGGTGTTTTCTTTGCCCACTTCGATGCGCTTGGCAGAACCGAGGTCAGCCAAAGTCACTTTTTCGAGCGACATGCCAACTTCTTCAGCGATAACTTTGCCGCCGGTCAGGATGGCGATGTCTTCGAGCATGGCTTTGCGGCGATCGCCGAAACCTGGGGCCTTGACAGCCACAACTTTCAAAATACCGCGCAAGGTGTTGACCACCAAAGTAGCCAAGGCTTCGCCTTCGACTTCTTCAGCCACGATCAGCAGTGGACGGCCAGCTTTAGCGACTTGTTCCAAGGTAGGCAGCAGGTCACGGATGTTGCTGATTTTCTTGTCGTACAGCAGCACAAACGGGTTGTCCAGCAAAGCGGCTTGCTTTTCTGGGTTGTTGATGAAGTATGGGCTGAGGTAGCCGCGGTCAAACTGCATGCCTTCAACGACTTCCAGCTCGGAGTCGAGTGACTTGCCGTCTTCAACGGTGATGACGCCTTCTTTGCCGACTTTGTCCATGGCATCAGCAATGATCTTGCCGATGGTTTCGTCAGAGTTGGCAGAGATCGAGCCGACCTGTGCGATTTCTTTTGACGTGGTGGTGGCTTTGGAAGCTTTCTTCAGCTCTTCGACCAGGGCTGTGACAGCCTTGTCGATGCCGCGCTTCAGGTCCATTGGGTTCATGCCGGCAGCAACGTACTTCATGCCTTCGTGAACGATGGCTTGAGCCAGAACGGTCGCCGTCGTGGTGCCGTCACCAGCGATGTCGGAGGTCTTGGAAGCGACTTCCTTGACCATCTGCGCACCCATGTTTTGCAGCTTGTCTTTGAGTTCGATTTCTTTAGCGACGGACACACCGTCTTTGGTCACGGTAGGGGCGCCGAAAGAGCGCTCCAGCACGACGTTACGGCCTTTAGGGCCCAGGGTAACTTTGACTGCGTTGGCCAGGATGTTGACACCCTCGACCATGCGTGCGCGGGCTTCGCCGCCGAAAATGACGTCTTTTGCTGCCATGTTTAATTCTCCAGATTCAGTTAATTTATACGGATTGGTTTGTTGGGAAAGAAAGCGTAGCGAGCGGCTGTCAGGCTAGGCGCACCGCGCGGAGCAACCGGAACGTACACCAGTACGTGAGGATTGCGAGCACGGAGCAACGACGCATGGCGGCCGCGCAGTAGCTTTATTTCTCGACAACAGCGAAGAGGTCTTCTTCTTTCATGACCAGCAACTCGTCGCCGTCAACT
>JBEDKR010000281.1:0-3630 GCA_041172005.1 Pseudomonadota bacterium | reverse complement strand
CCTCGGCATCGCTGCGCTCAGCCGGAGCATCGCGCAGTACCCTGAGACCGGCGATGTCAGGAATAGACTCAATGTCAAAAGCCAGAACCGGCCAAGCCATGCGTCAGCTCAGACTAACTCAGCGGGTGGGCAGGTATTTGAGCGGATCAACCGGCTTGCCTTGCCGGCGAATCTCAAAGTGCAGCTTGACGCGGTCAGCGTCGCTGCTGCCCATCTCAGCGATTTTTTGGCCCTTGCGAACCGCTTGGTCTTCTTTCACCAGCAGCGCTTGGTTGTGGGCGTAAGCCGTCAGGTAGGTGTTGTTGTGTTTGAGGATGATCAAGTTGCCGTAGCCACGCAAACCAGCACCCGAATACACCACGCGGCCGTCAGCCGAGGCCAGCACGGCATCGCCTGCCTTGCCAGCGATGTCGATGCCCTTGTTCTTGACTTCGTCAAAACCAGCCAACTGAGCGCCCTGGGCTGGCCAGATCCAAGCCACATCATCTTCAGCTGCGTTTTGCGGCGGCGGCGGCGCATCGGCATTGGTTGGCGCCGCGGCGTTGGCGGCTGGCTTGGCCGCACTGACACCTTGGGCAGGCAACGGAGTTGAAATGGGTGCCTGACTAGCCACAGGCCGAGCAACGACGGACGCGTTGCCCGGTGGTGGCGTGGTGCGCAAGACCTGACCGACTTCGATCTGGTTCGGGTTGTCGATGCTGTTCCAACGAGAGAGGTCGCGCCAGTTTTGACCGGAGTCGAGACCGATGCGAATCAGGGTGTCGCCTGGTTTGACAGTGTAAAAACCAGGCTTGCCAATGTTCTCACCACCTGACTGCGGGGCCATTGTGTTGGCGCTGGCGCTTGACGACGCGCCAGCTGCACTGCGGGCCGTGCCGCGGTCTTCTACCGGAGCGTTGCTCAGCGAACGCGAGGTGCAACCCGCCAACAGCGTCAGCAAGAGCAGGAGGGAGACGGCCATCAAGCCATTCAAACGGCCAGCACGTGCGGGGTGATTCATGAATTCAAGTCCTCAATCTTCGAAGCCCGACAAGGGCTCAATTACAACTCGGGCATAGCGACATAACGCTTTAGGATAAAGACCCATGGCCAGCTCAGTTGGTTCCTGATTTTAGAGGCACAAAGTGAACAGCTTCGAGCACGGCCTGCCGAATCCCTTTAGCCGTTTTGTCTATGACCACCAGCGCTTGCTGCCCACTGGCCGTTTGCATAGGTGCCACCAGCCGGCCGCCGACCGCCAGCTGCTCAATCCAAGCCGGTGGAATAGCTTCGCCGCCCGCCGCCGCAATGATCGCGGCATAAGGCGCACCCTTGGCAAAACCGTCCATGCCGTCGCCAAACAAAAGGTGCACATTGGCCAGTCTGAAGTGCCGCAGATTTTCGCGGGCTTTTTCATGCAAGCCGCGCAACCGCTCAATGCTGTAGACCTCGCTGGCCAAGTGGCTCAGCACTGCCGCTTGGTAACCGCAGCCGGTACCGATTTCAAGGACTCGGCCCAAGCGCTCACCGGCGCCTTTGCCTTCACGCAGCAATTCGAGCATGCGCGCCACCACGTTGGGCTTGGAAATGGTCTGCCCGAGACCAATCGGCAAACTGGTGTCTTCATAGGCTTGATTGGCCAACGCGGTATCCACAAAGCGATGCCGCTCGACCTGCCCCATGGCGGCCAGCACGGCTGCGTCTTGCACGCCTTGCTTGGCCAACTTTTCGACCATACGGCTGCGCACGGTCTGGGAGTCGAGCCCGACGCCTGCCGGCATGGGTTTTTGCAAGCCGACCACAGCATGTTTCGGCTGCAAAGGCTGCAAAGGTTTATAGACATCGGCGGCATTGGACGGATTCGAGCCAAAGCTTCTTTTGCTGGCCGACGGCATGCCCGAGTTGGCAGGCAGCCGGACTGGAAAACTTGGCCGCTTATCGCCCGCAGCCGCTTGCGGCCTCTCGCTTGGCCTCATGACTGGGCCTGGGTCAAACGTGCCGCAGTTTGTGCCCAGTAAGGCAAACGCTCGTGGTCGGTCAGGTCTACCTGCAGGGGCGTGATGCAGACAAAGCCCTGCTTGGTGGCGTGAAAGTCGGTGCCCTCACCGTCGTCCTTGGCCGGGCCGGCGCTGCCAATCCAGTACATGGTTTCACCGCGCGGACTGGTTTGCGTGATGACACGTTCAGCCGCATGCCGGCGCCCGAGACGCGCCACCTTGACACCCTTGATGTGATCATTTGGCAGATTCGGAATATTCACATTGAGGAGCCAAGGCGCCACAGTAGGTAGCGCGCCAGCGGCCAGCACTTCAATCGAAGGAGCGAGTTGCTGCACCAAGTCTTTTGCGCGCTGCGCGGCCACGTCAATGTGCGCCCAGCCTTTCTCTGTTTGGGAAAAAGCAATCGCTGGAATGCCAAAAAGATAGCCCTCCATGGCCGCACCCACCGTGCCCGAATAAATCGTGTCGTCGCCCATGTTGGCGCCGTTGTTGATGCCGGACACCACGAGGTCGGGCCGGTAGCCCAACAAGCCGGTCAGCGCAATGTGCACGCAATCGGCTGGTGTGCCGTTGACGTAGCGAAAACCGTTGGCCGCCGTGTGAACATAGAGCGGCGAATGCAGGGTCAGCGCGTTCGACTTGGCGCTGTTGTTTTGCTCAGGCGCGACAACCTCCACGTCTGCAATGGTCTTGAGGGCTTCATACAGCGCCACAATGCCTGGCGCCTGATAACCGTCGTCATTGCAGATGAGTATTTTCATGAGCCTGATTCTAAGGTCAGCCCTCGGCCGACAATGCGGTCGTTACAACTGGCGCAGCATCACTCAATGAAATGCCCTCGTGGACAGCGACCATTTCCAGAGCCCGTTCAAACATCGCCCTGGCGGAACCCGAAACCGATCGCAGGTAAGCATGCAAATGCGCATCTTCAGCGCTGTTGTTCAGGCAATCCTGGCTGTATTGCTCGAAGCTGGCCAGCTGAGCAATCAGCTCCGCGACATGCCTCGGGCATTCGCACAAAATATTGTTTGAAATGCCCGCCACTCGGGCCAGCGTCGCATCAGAGTATTTGCGGGCCGGAATCAAACCGGTGTGACCAGAAATGCCCACCGACGTTGACGCGTCCACCAACAACACGGAGCTGATCAGGTCAGACAAATCATGGTCAGACAAGGGCTCACGGCGCACCAACATGCCCAACACCTTGAGCGCCTCGACCGCGACCAATTGGCCATAGTTGTAAACCACGATAGTTTGCAGAATCGGGTGGCGTCCGACCACATCTTCTATCTGCTGACGCACGCTGTCGTTCAGCGTGTTGAGCTTGATCAGCAAGATCTTCGGCTGATCGCTGAAGACCGCCCGCGAAGCTTCGGCCAAGTCTTCAAAGACGTCGGTGACTTGAATCGAATGCGTCAAAAATTGAAGGGAGGATGGGCTTGCACTGATGCGACTGGCGATGGCACGCCCGACCACCGCCATCGCCACTGTGCGCTCCCCGGAATGCGCTTGCACACGCCCCGTGGCGGTGGCGTTTTGCTGCGCTAGCAAGCGACTCAAACTGGCATTGTCCAAGTTGGCAATCGCACTGATGCCGTGCCCCGCGTCGCTGAGCTGCTTGAGCTGACTCGCCTTGAGCGCATCGGCCTGA
>JBEDKR010000280.1:0-3636 GCA_041172005.1 Pseudomonadota bacterium | reverse complement strand
ACCGCGTGCAACTGCTGGCGAAAACCATTAAGCTCAAACACTGGGTAAGACGGGTGAATCGCTTTTGCATCCTCGTACATTTAGGCGCAGCTACTGGACGCCAACCCTCAAGCGCTTGGGCATCCGTTATCGTCGCCCCTACACGATGCGCCACACCTACGCGACCATCATGCTCATGGCGGGAATGAACCATTCGTTTTGCGCCAAACAGCTTGGCCACAGCGTGGAGATGTTCCAGCGCACGTATTCAAAGTGGATTGACGGGCTACAAGACGATGCAGAAATGGCTCGCCTAGAAGTCGCTTTATGCCCGGACTATGCCCAGAAACAAGACAAGCACCCGTAGGTGCTTGATTTATAACGAAAATTCATGGGGTGGCTGATGGGGCTCGAACCCACGACAACAGGAATCACAATCCTGGACTCTACCAACTGAGCTACAGCCACCGAAGGACGAAATTATAACGGTAAGTTGGGCTCCAATTTACCTTGTCGCAGCTTGAGTTGCATTTGCTTGTGTCATGCCTTGGCCTAGGACTGGTCTTGGGGCCTTGATCTCGACTTTGAAACGCTCTTGGATAAGTTTGTAATAGGCCAAGCTTTCAGCGGCTGTCCACCACTGTGCGTACTGGGCGCGTTCTTGCTGGGTGACTGTGGCGTCACGTGGGTCGCGTGGCAACACGCTGGTGACTTTGACCACCGCGTAGCCTTGGCTGCCCAAGTCAACACCGACAAGCGCTGGCAGTGCGGCAGGGTCGGCGCGCAAAGCTGCATCTAAAACTGGGCCCGGCAAGTTTTTAGCATCAGCACGGGAGATCACAAACGACTCAGGCAGAGCGGCAGTTGCAGCATTGGCTTTCCAGTCGGCCAGTTTGGCACTGCCTTCTTTGCGGGCTTCTTCGGCGCTTCGGGCTGCAAGCCAGCGCGTGCGAACGTTTTCTTTCACTTCAGCCAAAGGCAGCGTACGAACCGGCGTGTATTGCACGACGCGGCCAGCGGCCAACTGATTGGGACCAACTTCGATGGCTTCGGTGTTGCGTTTGTTCTCAAGCGCATCAGCGGAGAAAAGTGCAGCCAGAAATCTCGGATTAGCCAACGGCCCCTTCGCATTAGGCACTGGCTCGCGACTCACATTGCTGACGCTGCGAATGTCGAGCTTCAAGCGCTCAGCAACGGATTTCAGGCTGTCTGGTTGTTCGTACACACCGTTGGTAAAGACCTCTGCGGATTCAGCAAATTTTTGCTGAACCTGCTGCTTTTTCAACTCAGCTTCAAGCGAAGGCCGCAGCTCTTCAAAGCTGCGTTGCTTGGGTGTCTTGATGTCCGTCAAACGGATGATATGAAAACCGAAGTCAGACTCCACCAAACCACTGATCTCGCCTTTTTTCAGACCGAAGGCCGCATCTTCAAAGGGCTTGACCATGGCGCCGCGGGCAAAAAAGTCAAGGTCACCACCTTGGGCTGCAGAACCGGTGTCCTGCGAATTCTTGCGGGCTGTGTCTGCAAAAGACTCTGGCGCCTTGCGCACCTGTGCCAGCAGTTCGGTGGCTTTGACTTTGGCCGCCTCGCGCTCTGCTGCAGGTGCAGTTTTAGCCGCATTGATCAAAATGTGGCTGGCGCGGCGCTCTTCGGCCCCGCTCAGTCGCTCGATGTTTTGATCGTAATAAGTCTTCAGGTCTTGCGCATTAACAACGATGGTCTTGCTGACCGCATCAGCGTCCAGCAGCACGTATTCAATACTGGCTTGCTCGGCCGCCCGGAAAAGGGGCTGGTTGGCTTGGTAGAACTGCTCCAAATCGGCATCGGTCGGCTTGAGTTTGGCTGCGTAAGTGGCAGGGCTGAAACGAGCCAGTTGCAGTTCACGTTTTTCAAAGTAGGCGTTCAACGCTGAGTCAGCTACGCCGGCTGAGGAAAAACCAGTGGCCGTCACGCCCGTCATGACTTGCCGGTTCGACAAATCAGCGCGCACGCTGGCTTCAAACATGTCGGGCGTCATGCCTTGTGCGCCCACCAGTTGACGGTAACGCTCCATGTCGAGCGAGCCGTCCGGCTTGCGCAATGCGGCAATTTGCGGGTTGCCCTGCAGCTCACGCGCCAGTCGCTGGTCACTGGTGGTCAGCAAAGACTTAGCCGCCGCCACCGCCATCACGCGGTCGCGCACCATGCGCTCCAGCGTGGCATAACGGGCCTCCGGAGAGTCCAGCAATTTAACGTCAATGGTGGGCATGGCCACACGAATTTGGTCAACCTCAATGCGGTGCGCAGCGTCCCATTCGGCCTGCGTGATGTTTTGACCGTCGACGCGGGCCACCGACCCGCTGCTGTCAGACGAACGGTTGTGATCGTTCATGCCGAGCAAAACGAAAGACGGCACGATCAGCAAAAAAAGCAACCCCATCGTGACCTTGGTGTGCTTGCGAATGAAATCAAACATCTGAAAATTCCTGTGTGACAGCCCAAGGATTGTGCGCAATCAAAGTACCGCGATGAGCCCAAAAGCCAATCTGCAATTATGCCTCTGCCGCCAAGGCGGTGACGGCCCCAAGCTCAGTGCCCCATCGACAGAATGTGGGGTTATTGACGCATTTGTTACGCTTAAAAAACAAGGCTCCGGTCCATCCCGCCTAAAGTGGCCCTACAACCAACAGAAATGAGCGTTCCCCATCACTAACAAGCTTGAACTCATGACCGACTATCTTTTGCAGTACGGCATCAGTGTGGTTGGAGCCATCGCAACGCTGATTGCAGGTTATTTGATTGCTGGCTGGCTCTGCCGTTTGGTCGACGCAACCATGCGCAAGGCCCGCCGCATTGACCCGGTGTTTCACCACTTGCCGGGGAAAATAGTCCGCGTCTTGGTGTTGATTTTCACGCTGATTGCCGTGTTGAACCGATTCGGCATCCAGACCACCAGCCTGATCGCGCTGCTCGGTGCGGCCGGCCTGGCCATTGGCTTGGCCTTGCAAGGCACGCTGAGCAACGTGGCTGCGGGGGTGATGATTCTGGTCTTTCGGCCGTTCAAGATTGGCGACGCCGTGCAGCTTGAAGGTCAGGTTTACATCATTGACGCTCTGGGCTTTTTCATCTGCAAGGGACATTTGCCGGAGGGCCCGATTGTCTTCATGCCGAACTCAAAAATTTGGGGCCAGACCATCGTCAATCTGTCGGTGACAGACCAAGACATTCGCCGCATCGACGAGTCTTATCGCATCTCTTACGGCGACAACATCAACACGGCACTGACGATTTTGAGCCAGATTGCAACAGATGAACCTCGCATTCTGAAGGAACCGGCACCACTGATCAAGGTTGACGCACTGAGTGACAACTCAGTCAACATCTTGTTTCGCGTCTGGACTTCACGCCTTGACTGGTGGGACACCAAGCTAGACCTGCTGCAACGCTGTAAAGAGGGCTTGGAACAAGGCGGCTGCACGATTCCGTTTCCACAACGCGAGGTGCATGTCATTCATGAAGCTGAGGTCAAAGCCGGCGCTTGAAGTGCGGCGCGCAACAAAAAGGGGCTTGCATCGCTGCAAGCCCCTTCTATATTGGTGAAGTTGGTGGTGGGTGCTGACGGGCTCGAACCGCCGACCTACGCCGTGTAAGGGCGAAACAGTTAATTACACCCCACCC
>JBEDKR010000279.1:0-3643 GCA_041172005.1 Pseudomonadota bacterium | reverse complement strand
CAGCTTTGTGCAGCGCTGCTTGAGCGAAAAAGGCTTTGACGTGATTGGCTGGAACTGAGTTGAAAATAATCAATGTCCCAAGATCTTCGATAAAAAATCCCGAGCCCGATCTGTCTGCGGGTGATTGAAAAATGCATCCGGCGTGTTTTGCTCGACGATCTGGCCTTGGTCCATGAAGATCACGCGGTCCGCAACGGCTTTGGCAAAGCCCATTTCGTGCGTCACGCAGAGCAGGGTGATGCCTTGATCGGCCAACTCCACAATCACGTCCAGCACTTCCTTGATCATCTCGGGGTCAAGCGCTGAAGTCGGTTCGTCAAACAACATGATTTTGGGTTTTAAGCACAGCGCGCGGGCAATCGCCACGCGTTGCTGCTGGCCGCCCGACAGCTGCAGCGGAAACTTATGCGCTTGCTCGGCGATCTGCACGCGTTCGAGTTGCTGCATGGCCTTTTCTTCGGCTTCTTTTTTCGGCATCTTGCCAACCCAAATCGGCGACAACGTCAGGTTCTCCAGCACCGTTAAATGCGGAAACAAATTGAACTGCTGAAACACCATGCCAACTTGTTGGCGCACGGCGTCAATGGCTTTGATGTCGTCAGATAGCTCAATACCAGCGACGATAAGACGACCCTGCTGGTGTTCTTCAAGCCGGTTGATGCACCTAATCAACGTCGACTTGCCGGACCCAGAGGGCCCGCAAATCACGATGCGTTCGCCTTGACGGACCTGCAAGTCAATGTCGCGCAGCACATGAAAATCGTTGCCGTACCACTTGTTGACTTTGTCGAAGGTGATGATGGGATCGCTCATCGCGCATGGCCTTGGTTAACTTGCTTTTCCACCCACAGGCTGTAACGCGACATGGCAAAGCAAAAAGTGAAATAGATCAGGGCGATGAAGAGATAACCCTCGACCTTGAAAGGGCGCCAGTCGGCGTCTGAGTTGAGCGCCAAGCCAAGCGCGCCTGTGAGCTCATACAGACTGACGATGGTCACCAAGGAGGTGTCCTTGAAGATGCCAATGAAGTTGTTCATGATGCCCGGCACGACGATCGCCAGCGCTTGCGGCAGCACGATCTTGCGCTGCGTCTGCCAGTAAGACAACCCGAGCGTGGCGGCTGCTTCAACTTGCCCTTTGGGGATGGCTTGCAGCCCGCCGCGAATCACCTCGGCCATGTAGGCGGCGGCAAACAGCGTGATGCCGATCAGCACGCGAATCAGCACGTCGATGCGGGTGCCTTGCGGCATGAACAGCGGAAACAAAAACGAGGCCATGAACAGCACCGAAATCAGCGGCACACCACGCACCAGTTCGATGTAAATCGTGCAAGCGCTGCGTATCGCAGGCAAGTCTGATCGGCGGCCCAACGCCACCAGCAGCGCCAACGGAAAAGCCATGGCAATCGACAGCGAAGCCAGCAGCAATGTCAGCGGAAAGCCGCCCCAGCGGTCGGTTTCCACCCGCGTCAGCCCAAAGCTGTCGCCATACATCAGCACAAAAAACACAGCCAACACCGCCAGCCACAACAAGGTCAGCCACGGCTTCCAGAAAAACCGCACACAGCTGGCGATCAACACGCTGAGCATCAAGACGGTGGCCAAGAGCGGTCGCCATTGCTCGTCAAACGGATAGCGGCCAAAGATGATGAGCCGGTATTTCTCTGCCACCACGCCCCAGCAAGCGCCCACGGTCGCCGCTCGACAAGCCTCTGAGTCGGGCCGCCACGTGGCCGACAACAAAGCCCATTGGATGAACTGCGGCAGGTACCACAGCAGCAAGCCGCCCAGCAACACCGTGCCCAGCGAGGTGCGAAAGTCAGCAAACAGGTTGCTCTTGAGCCAGCCAGCCAGACCGCAATGGCGCACAGGTGCGGGGCGCGCAGGAATCGCGTGGAACGTTTTTGCGGTCATGGGTTCGTGGGCGTCTGAAGTCACTCAACGCTCCTTGATCGCCGCACGGGCGTTGTAGCGGCTCATCAACCACGATGTCAGCAGCGAGGTGCTGAGGTAAATCACCATCACGATGCTGATGCACTCGACGGCGCGGCCGGTTTGATTCAGTGCGGTGTTGGAGATGGAGACCACGTCGGGGTAACCAATGGCGACCGCCAAGGAAGAATTTTTGGTCAGGTTCAGGTACTGGTTGGTGAGCGGCGGAATGATGACGCGCAGCGCTTGCGGCAGCATCACCAGTCGCATTTCTTGCCGGCGGCTCAGGCCCAGCGCCGCTGCCGCTTCGCTTTGGCCGGGGGCGACCGACTGAATACCAGCGCGCACCACTTCTGCGATGAAGGCGGCGGTGTACGTCGTCAAGCCGAGCAACACAGCGATGAACTCAGGCGTTAGCGCACCACCGTTTTCAATCGCAAACAAACCGCGTGAGGGTGAGTTCATCGCGGTCGGTGCGCCGCCGGCCAGCCAGCCCATCAAGCAAACGATGAGAACCAAGCCAAGCGGGAGCCAGACCATGCTGCGCAACTGCCCGGTCGCCTCAAAATGGGCGACGGCCCGGCTCCGGTACAGCCACGCCAACACCGCGCCAGCCAGCAAGCCCAGCGCAGCCCAAGCATGGCCGCCAGACCAGATAGGAACAGGGAAATTAATGCCGCCTTTGCTGAGGAAAACCGAGCCCACTTGCCAAGCTTCGGATGCAGCAGGCAACACTTCCGTGAACAGCAAATACCACATGAGCAATTGCAGCAGGATCGGAATGTTCCGGAAAATTTCGACATAAGCAGAGCACACGCCGCGCACCAATGCATTGCGCGAAAAGCGGCCTACGCCGACCAAGGTGCCGATCAGCGTGGCCAAGACAATGCCGATCAGCGCCACGCGCAGCGTGTTGCTCAAGCCGATCAAAAAAGCGCGCCAATAGGGTTGGCTGGCGTCAAAGGGAAACAGGCTTTCGCCGATGTCAAAGCCGGCGGTTTGCGTCAGAAAATCAAAGCCGCTCTGAATGCCACGCTCGCGCATGTTGATCAGCGTGTTGTGCCCCAAATACCAAAGCGCCAAGCCAATCAAGACCAGCGCCAGCGCTTGGTAAACCAAGCCGCGAAAGGCCCGGCTGCGCCACGACCATTTCTTTTTTGGCGTCATGCTGCTTTAACGCAGCGGGTAGGCGTACATCAGGCCGCCTTGGTTCCACTGCTTGTTGAGGCCACGTGGCAAACCGATGGCCGACTTGGGGCCGAGATTGCGCTCGAAAATTTCGCCGTAGTGGCCGGTGGCTTTGAGGGCGCGCAGCATCCATTCTTTGTCCAGGCCTAGCAGTCGGCCAGTGTCTTCAGTGGTGCCCAGAATGCGCTGGATCACCGGGTCGAGGGTGCTGGTTTTCAGCTTGTCGACGTTGGCTTGGGTCATGCCATATTCTTCAGCTTCGATCAGACCGTAAATCACCCACTTGACGATGGCAAACCATTCGTCGTCACCGCGTCGCACCATCGGGCCGAGCGGCTCTTTGGAAATTAAATCAGCCAAGATCACGTGATCTGCCGGGTTGCGGGCATCGCGGTTGCGAATCGAGGCCAAGCCTGACGCATCGGTGGTGTAGGCGACGCAGCGGCCGGCGAAATAGGCAGCGTTGGCGGCTTCGAATTTCTCAAATACCACCGGCTTGAGGTTCAGCTTGTGGGTGCGCGAAT
>JBEDKR010000278.1:0-3652 GCA_041172005.1 Pseudomonadota bacterium | reverse complement strand
CGCATGCGGGAGATGTGTAAGTGCTGGTCTATTGCCACCGTGTTACCGAACCAAGCGATATTGCTGACGTTGACCAAGATCGTCGGTGCGGTCGCCACGTCTTTGAAGTTGGCACCCAGCTCTTCACCAAATAAGTCTTCGTAGCAGATGTTTGGCGCGAGCCTTTCGCCTTGCCATTCAAACGGTGCTTGCGCCAAGCTGCCGCGGTTGAAGTCGCCCAGCGGAATCTCCATCATTCGGATGAACCAGTGGAAGAACGGCGGCACAAATTCACCAAAGGGCACGAGGTGGTGTTTGTCGTAGCGGTAATCGGTCGCACCTGGCTTCAGGCCCAGCACCGAGTTGCTGTAACCGTCACGGCTGGAGCCCAGCGGAATACCGATCAGCGCTGCTTGCTCGCCGCTGGCAAAGCGGCTTGTCACCGATTTCCAGATATCGCGAGGGATCTGCTCTGGCAGCATAGGGAACGCGGTCTCAGGCAAGACCACCAAGGAGGTTTGCACCTGCTCAAGTTGCTCGCCATAAAACTGCAGTGCGTCTTTCACGCCGGTACCCGGCTGAAATTTCAAATCTTGCGGGATATTGCCCTGCAACAAGGTGACCGACAGCGGTGGCCGGACCGGCTTGTCTGCCGGAGTCGCCAACACAGCGGGCGGTAAGGTCGAAACGCCAAAGGCGATCGCGAGCAAGGCGAGACATGCCACGACCGGTTTTTGATTCAGCGCCCAGCGATTGGCGCGGGCATCCAGGAGCAGTGCGGCAAACCAAGCCGCCATGAAAGCCGCCAGCCAAGTCAGCCCATGCACGCCAACCCAGCCACCCAGCGGCCTGGCCCAACCATCAATGTGTGCGTAGCCGCCCTCGCCCCAAGGAAAGCCGGTGAACAGCTTCACGCGTGCCACTTCGGCCAGCAGCCACAGCGCCGCAAACACGCTGGCCCGACCCAGCGACGAACGTGGTGCCAACCAAACGTACATGGCGGCTGCAGCCGCGTAATAAAGTGCCAATGCGGCAGCCAGCGCGAGAATCGCCAACACAGTGAGCGCAGCCGGCAAGCCGCCGTAGCGGTGCATGGAAATGAACAACCACCAGAAGGTGCCGCACAACATGGCCGTGGCAAACAGCCAGCCGATCAGCGCGCCCTGACCGGGCCGGCTGCTGCGCTGAAGTTGCCAGACCAGCAAAACCAACGACGCCAATTGCAAGCCGCCCCAAGCTTGGCCGGTGGCTAAACCACCGATCGACGCGAAGGGCCAAGCCATGGCGAGCGCGTGCGCATAGCCGGCCACCAACACGCTCAGGGCAGCAACCCAGCCGAGTGGGCGCCCGGCGCTATTCAGTGCGCGCGTTGAAGCACTCTCGCGCGGCGACACCACAAGACTCAAGCAGGCGCGTCGGCAGACGCTGTGGCGGCGATGACGGGCGAGACCTTGAACCAGCGCACTGCGCCGCCCTTGGTGTGCAGCACGATGAACTGCAGACCCGACAGCGCGACGATCTCGCCACGCTTAGGCACATGCCCCATCTCATGCGCCACCAAGCCGCCAATGGTTTCAAAATCGGATTCCGGCAAGCTGACGCCAAAAGCCTCGTTGACGCGCTCAATGGCCGTGTCACCGCTGACTCGGTAGGTGTGGTCGCCCAAACCAAAGATGTCGCCATCGTCTTCGGCCACATCGAATTCGTCTTCGATTTCGCCGACGATTTGTTCGAGAACATCTTCAATTGTGATGAGCCCGGCAACGCGGCCGAACTCGTCGATGACGATGGCCAGATGATTGCGGTTGCCCCGGAACTCACGCAGCAAATCATTCAGGCCTTTGCTCTCGGGCACAAACACGGCCGAACGCAACAAAGCACGAATGTTCAACTCGGGCGCACGCTGCAGTTTGAGCAAGTCTTTCGCGAGGAGGATGCCGATGATGTTTTCTTTTTGGTCTTCGTAGACCGGAAAACGTGAATGCGCCGTGTCGATGATCACGTGCAGCAGTTCGTCATACGGGGAATCGATGTTGATGATGTCCATGCGCGGTGCTGCCACCATCACATCGCCAGCCGTCATGTCCGCCATGCGGATGACCCCTTCCAGCATTTCACGGCTTTGCACGCCGATGACATCATTTTCTTGGGCTTCTACCAGGGTCTCTATCAACTCGTCTTTGGAGTCGGGGCCGGGATGAAGCATTTCTGCGAGCTTTTGCAAAAAGCCGCGTTTGTCTTCCGTTTTAAGGGAACGACTGGGGGGGGCGTCGGACACTGCGGTGTTCGGTAGTTAATAAGTTGTCAAGGATAGCCGATTTTTTGGAGTCAGCTGGATGTGCGGTCTCGGGCATCGCGCATGCCACTTCGAACGTCTTGCATCATGCGCAATAAACTCCAGAAATGATGCGCCTGCACCTTCAACTTGTAGTCGGTTTGCGCCAATCCTTCTTCGACCATTTCCGTCATGCGTGAGTCCAAGTCTGCGGGCGGAAGCCGCAGGTAGGCATCGCTCTCAGAACCGTCGCGTTCGACCTTGGCACCGGCAGCGCGTGCGATGTTGAGCATGTTGGTATTTTCACTCAAGGCATGAATGAACATCATGCGCACGCCCTCGTTACGTGCGTGCATGACAGCTCGGTCAAACAAGCGAGCACCATACCCACGACCTCGCGCGTGCGCGAGCACCGACACACCAAACTCAGCGCAACTGGTGAAGTCAGCCTCTACCGCAAAGGCTAAATGCGCCATGGCAATGAGTTCAAGGCGGCGGTTGTAGATGCCGAAAATTTCATCACGTTCAAAATTAAGACCAGCCACGTATCGTTTTATTTGCTCGTCGCTGGCGGAGTAGCCAAAGCGCAGGTATCGATCAGCAGGCGCTAAGCTCAGCAAATGCTGGACGATGCGTTCAGTATGACTTGGGCTTAACGAACGGATGGGAACCATGACTGCCGCTGCTGGGGTTCGCGGGTCCTCGACAAGCGGCGGGCGAAAAAAATCTTTTCCTGCGTAGTAGGACGCTTTGATGAGCTTGCTTGCGGAAATCATGCTTGTAATATAAGGGTTTCCCCTTGATCGTGCTGAATTTTTTCCTGATCAATCAACACATCAATTTGGTTTTGATCCGTCATCAGGTCTTCAAAGAGATTCATCCGTTTTTGAACCCCTAATGATCATGTCCAACGTTGTATCCATCACCTCAGGCATGAAAGCCAGTTGCAAATGAGCAGCGCCTTGTACAAATCGATTGTCAGCACCTGACAACATGGCGGTTGAGGCCGGAAAAACGATGTTGTCGCAATTGGAATACCAGCACGTAAAAAGTTCTGAAGCCTGCTGACTTTGGGGCTGGTTTGGAGGCTTCAGGCCGGTGACAGTAGACGGCGTTTCCAGCTGCCGCAGCCAGTCACTGCCTTGGCGCATTTGCCGGCCATTCACCCCAAGCGCAAATCTTGCCAGCCAAGTGCCGTGGTGAGGTGTCCCAATCGTCACCACATGGTGGACGCAGGTAAATGTTGGCTGACGGACGAGCCATGCACGCACCGCCAAACCACCCATGCTGTGACAAACGAGTATGGGCGGCTGCCCTGTGGCCTTGGTGACAAGCTGCACCGCCATAGCAATCTGATCGCCATAGGCGTCAATGCTGCCGAACACAGGCTCCAATGTA
>JBEDKR010000277.1:0-3654 GCA_041172005.1 Pseudomonadota bacterium | reverse complement strand
TCCTGTCCTACAGCTATTTTTGGTATCTGTTGGTAAAGTGCTCTCTTCGCCAGTTTTTCTTCGGCATTGAGTCTTATTTTTCACGACTCAGTCTGCTGAGGCTCAACTGCCGCGTCCCGGCCGGCTGCCGTTTCGCTTTTATTCGTCGCCCTGCCACGGGACTCAAGGAGCTGAATTGCAAAAAACCATACTCGCCACCGATTTGGACGGTACCTTTCTGGGCGGCTCAGACGCGCAGCGCGCCGAGTTGTACGACTGGATCCTCGCGCGCCGCGACGAGATTGTGTTGATCTACGCCAGCGGCCGCAGCTTGAGCGCCATGCAAGACGTGTTGACCGGCTTGCCGCTGCAGCCAGATCACATCATTGCCGACGTCGGCACCAGCTTTTACAGCGGACCGCACTACCTGCCGCACGACGGCATGGAAGCCTGGTTCGATGGCTGCTGGCCGACAGACGCCCGGGAGCGAATTCACGCCGTGCTGCAGAGCCATCCGCACCTGAAAGCTCAGCCGCACATTGAGGGCCGCCGGATTTCTTGCTTTTATACCGATGAGGCGCTGGCGCTGACAGCGCGCGAGGCCGTTGAGCCTTTGGGCTTTGATGTCCTGCTGTCGGACAACAAGTATTTCGACGTTTTGCCGCGCGGTGTGCAAAAGGGTCCAACGTTGCTGCGCACCCTGCAGGCACTGAACTTGTCACCTGAGCGCACGCTGGTCGCGGGCGACACCCTGAACGATTTGTCGCTGTTTCAGACGGGACTAGCCGGCGTCGCCGTGGCCAACCGCGAGCCGTTATTGAGTGCGGCGATCGCCGACCTAGCCCATGTACATCAAAGCGAGCTAGAGGGCGCCGGTGGCGTGCTTGAAGCCTTGCGCCGCTTTCACTGAAGGAATAAAAAATATGAACACCCAACTGGTCGTCGTCTATCACCGTCAACCTTACGAAGAGGTCATCGAAAACGGTAAAACCGTGCTGCGTGAGCCGCGCAGCCCGAACGGCATCATCCCGTCGATCAAGGGTTTTTTCAGCCAGGTCGACAAGGCCGTGTGGGTCGCTTGGAAGAAAGCCCCTGTCGGCAAAAAAGGCAAGTTCGAGCGTCGCATCACCATGAAGGAAAGCACTGGCGACTACGACGTCGTGCGCTTGCCGCTCGATGCCGCTCAGATCAACCAATTTTACCATGTGGTGTCGAAAGAAGCGCTGTGGCCGGTGCTCAACTCATTCCCGTGGTTGTACTCGACAGAAAACACCGATTGGGCGATGTTCAGGGAGGTCAACCGGCTCTTTGCCGAGGCCGCTTGCGAGCAAGCGGCCCCCGGTGCAGTGGTCTGGATTCATGACTACAACCTGTGGCTGGTGCCCAAGTTCGTACGCCAGATGCGGCCCGATTTGAAAATCGCCTTCATGCACCACACGCCGTTTCCAGGCCCCGATGTCTTCAACATCATGCCGTGGCGTGACGAGATTCTCGGCAGCTTGTTGGACTGCGACATGGTCGGTTTCCATGTGGCGCGTTATAGCCAGAACTTCTGCGCCGTGGCCCAAGGCCTGCGCAGCGGCATCACCCGCCACGAAGAGCCGGTGCCCGAGGCGATCAGCACCAGCGGCCAAGGCATGTCCGAGCCCGTAGTGACCAGCAGCCTAGAGTACGCAGGGCGCAAGATTCTGATCGACACGTGGCCGATTGGCACCACGCCGGATCGGATCATCACCGCAGTGGAGTCTGAAGCGGGCTTGGCCTGCACCGACAAAATGCGCAGCGACCTGAGCTCAGAAATTGTGATTGTCTCGGTCAGCCGGGTGGACTACGCCAAAGGCACGCACCAGCAGTTGGAGACTTTTGACCGGCTGCTGCGCCGTCGGCCCGAGCTGATTGGCCGCGTCAAACTGCTGCTGGTGACGGTGTCTGCCGCTGATGGCATGGAGGTTTACAAAGCCGAGCAACGCAAGATTGAACAACTTGTGGGGCGCATCAACGGGCATTTCGGCACCATGAGCTGGCTGCCCATCATGCTGTCGACCACACCGCTGCCGTTCGAAGAAGTCGTGTGCGCTTACCGGGCGGCCGACATCGCTTGGATTACACCGCTGCGGGACGGCTTGAACTTGGTCGCGAAAGAGTTTATTGCAGCCAAAAATGGTGAGCCGGGCGTACTGGTGCTGTCCGAGTTTGCGGGCTCCGCCATGGAGCTGAAAGACGCGGTGTTGACCAACCCCTTCAGCCGTAACTCCATGGACGACGCCATCGACCAAGCGATCGACATGCCGGCAGATGAACGCCGCGTCCGCATGGCGCGCCTGTTGACGCACGTCAAGCAATACGACATCGCCTACTGGACCCGGCATGTGATGGCGAAGTTCGCAAAGCTCACCGCTACTGGCGAGTGAAGCAGGGGCCGCCGTTGACCCAGCGGCCTTCACCGTAAAATCAGCGGATGCTATCGATTAAAAAAGACTTGCTCGCAGCTTTGGCTGCCGGGCTGGAAGAACTCTCCCCCGGTGCCGGCGACAAAGCCGCTTTTGAGTCCCCCAAAGTGGCGGCTCATGGCGACTTGGCCTGCACGGCTGCCATGCAATTGGCCAAACCCCTCAAGCTCAATCCACGCCAAGTGGCCGAAAACCTGCGCACTGTGTTGCTGCAGGCACCGGCTTTTGAGCGCTGGGTCGACGCGATTGAAATCGCCGGGCCGGGTTTTCTGAACATCCGGCTCAAGCCTGCTGCCAAGCAGGAAACCGTGCGTGAAGTGCTGCGCAGCGGCAGCGCCTACGGCCAGCAGCAGCCAGGCACCCAGCCGCGCATGATTGTTGAATTTGTCTCGGCTAACCCGACCGGGCCACTGCACGTCGGCCACGGCCGGCAAGCCGCCTTGGGCGACGCGATTTGCAATCTGTACGCGACCCAAGGCTGGGATGTTTACCGCGAGTTCTATTACAACGACGCGGGCGTGCAAATCCACACGCTCGCCACCAGCACGCAAGCGCGCGCCAAAGGCCTCAAGCCCGGTGACGCCCTGTGGCCAGACCCGGCGTACAACGGCGACTACATTGACGACATCGCACGCGATTTCATCGCCCAAAAAACCGTGCGATCAGACGACCGCGAATACACAGCCTCTGGCGACATCGAAGACCTCGACGCCATTCGTCAGTTTGCCGTGGCTTACTTGCGCCACGAGCAGGATCTGGACCTGAAAGCTTTTTCGGTCAGCTTCAACAACTATTACTTGGAGTCCAGCTTGTACAGTTCGGGCCGGGTCGAGCAGACCGTCGGCAAGCTGAAAGCAGCTGGCAAAACCTACGAGCTGGATGGCGCGCTGTGGCTCAAGTCGACCGACTACGGTGACGACAAAGACCGCGTCATGAAAAAGAGCGATGGCAGCTACACCTACTTTGTGCCCGACGTCGCCTACCACCTGGCCAAATGGGAGCGGGGTTACACCCGCGCCATCAACATCCAGGGCATGGACCACCACGGCACGATTGCCCGCGTGCGCGCCGGTCTGCAAGCGGCGGGTGCCGGCATTCCCGCCAACTACCCCGACTATGTGTTGCACACCATGGTCCGCGTGGTGCGTCATGGCGAGGAAGTGAAAATCTCCAAACGCGCTGGCAGTTACGTCACCCTGCGCGACCTGATCGAGTGGACCAGCAA
>JBEDKR010000276.1:0-3655 GCA_041172005.1 Pseudomonadota bacterium | reverse complement strand
GCTGAACCGACCCAAGCAACTCAACGCGCTAAATGACCAGTTGATGGACGAGCTGGGCGCTGCGCTTACAGCGTTTGACGCTGACGAGCACATCGGCTGCATCATCCTGACCGGCAGCGAAAAAGCATTTGCAGCGGGCGCAGACATCAGCGCCATGGCGGAGCTCGACTTTGCCGACGTCTACGGCAAAGACTTCATCACCCGCAACTGGGAACAAATTCGCCAAGTGCGCAAACCCGTGATTGCCGCGGTGAGCGGTTTTGCGCTGGGCGGCGGCTGTGAGCTGGCCATGATGTGCGACTTCATCATTGCCGCCGACAATGCGCGCTTCGGACAACCTGAAATCAAGCTTGGCATCATTGCCGGCGCTGGCGGCACGCAGCGTTTGCCGCGCGCTGTGGGCAAGGCCAAAGCCATGGACATGGCGCTGACCGGCCGCATGATGGACGCCACCGAGGCCGAGCGCGCCGGACTGGTCAGCCGCGTGGTGCCGTTCGACAAGTTGATGGACGAAGCATTGGGCGCCGCGCTGATGATCTGCGATTACGGACAAAACAGCGTGATGGCCACCAAAGAGTCCGTGAACCGTGCCTTTGAAAGCACTTTGTCGGACGGCCTGATGTTTGAGCGCCGCCTGTTCCACGCCATGTTTGCCACCAGCGACCAGAAGGAAGGCATGCAAGCTTTCTTGGCTAAACGCAAGCCCGTGTTCACGCATCGCTAAAACAGGATCTGAACCCGCTATAATCTTGGACGCGCGGTGATATAGCTCAGTTGGTTAGAGCGCAGCATTCATAATGCTGATGTCGGTGGTTCAAGTCCACCTATCACCACCATTTTTCGGTTTCAGACAGTGTCAGGAACCCTCAGAACCCGCAGTCCTATTGGCCTAGCGGGTTTTTTGTTGCCTCACGGCAGCTTCATACAACCATCAGGAGCAGCTACGCTCATGGACGCGTGATGTGGGTCAGTTGTCGGTAGTGCTTGAGTGAGAGTAAAACGACCTCAGTGTCTGAGTGGGCGTACAGGACCACGTGCGATCCGATCACGTATTCGCGCAACTGGGGCAAGCCCGCCGACTGTGCCAACTGCTGCACAGCTGCCAGACGCAAACTGGCCTGGGCCGAGTTTGGGTGCAAAAAACGCGCGGGGCGACCACTGGCCGGAGACCAGGCCAGCAGCGTCTTCATGTCTCGCAAATCACGTTTTAGCTGCGCCAGCCGCGCAGGCGCACTGGACGTGTCTTGCTCCAACATAAAAGCATGAATGGCCAGCAGGCTCACTGCAAAGTGAGGTGCAGCGCTCACCTGCGCGTTGACAGGCCGCAGCATCAGTCAGCAAACAACTGATCAAGTTCAGTCGATGACAAGCGCTGACCCGCGATCACTTGCGCAAGCGCAGTTTCAGCGTCTGCCAGCAGGATCAAACCCGCATGCTCACGTTCTAGGGCGTGGTAATAATCGAGTTTTTTTGCATCTACCAGCGCCACGTAGCTGGCGCCATTTTTGGTGAGTACCTTCTCGGCCCCGCTAGCCACAACGTCTTCGGCCAACTCAGTGAGGCGGGCGCGCGCCTCACTGATGGGAACAATGTCACTAGCACGCAAAGCCATGCCTCACTCCTTAATAAATTTGTTAACGCTTATTGTATGACTGGGGGTGAAGGCCTAGCAGTTTGACAATTACTTCGCACGCATTTTCAGATTCAGTCCAGCCTTGGTCAACTGAAACGCCGGCAACAGCACCGCGCCCGCCACAAAAGCCATCAGCCATTGGCTTGGGTTCAAGATCGCGAAGCCAAATGCGGTCGCCACGGCCGGCACGTTGGTGACTGCCAGCAGCGCTGCCAGCGTCGCTCCTAGCACCCACAGCGGTGTGGCCGACAAGCCCGAGAAAAGCGAGCGCCAACCGCCGCGCCGGAATCGTGTCGGGAAAATCAGCACCGCATTGGCCGTCACCATCGCCACGAAGCTGGCGGTGCGCGCCGCGTCTGTTGCCGCGCCCTGCGCCAGCAGCCAAGCGTACAGACCCATCACCAGCAACACCACCCACAACCCTTGCAGAACTGCTTCAACCACGTGGTTTGAGTTGATCAACGGCTCGCTAGCGCTGCGCGGTGCTTGCTGCATCAGGTCGGCATTACCAACTTGCTCCGCCTCAAAAACGATGGAGCAAGCCGGGTCAATCACCAGTTCCAAAAATGCAATGTGCAGCGGCGCCAGCACCAGCGGTAAGCCGAACAGCACCGGCAGCATCGAGACGCCGATGATCGGCACATGCACGGCCAAGGTGTAGACCATGGCTTGGCGCAAGTTCGCGAAAATGCGCCGCCCCAACTGAATCGCGCCGACGATGGCGGTGAAGTCGTCTTTCAGCAAGACCAGCGAAGCCGCTTCACGCGCGACGTCGGTGCCGCGTTGCCCCATGGCAATGCCGATGTGTGCGGCCTTGAGCGCCGGAGCGTCGTTGACGCCATCGCCGGTCATGGCCACCACGTGACCGGCCGCTTTGAAGGTTTCGACCAGCTTGAGTTTTTGCTGTGGCGTCACGCGGGCAAAGACATTCACACCCGTCAAATCATCGGGCGTGAGCGCTTCGATGTCAGCGCCACTGAGGACGCGCACACCGTCAATGCCGGACTGTTCAGCGATAGCCGCAGCGGTGCGCGCATGGTCGCCGGTGATCATCACCACGCGAATACCGGCACGCTGGCATTGCGCTACGGCGGCGGGCACTTCGGGGCGCAACGGGTCGGCCAAACCGATGAGACCGACGAACTCAAAGGCAAACGCGGCTTGCGCTGCAGGCCAGCGTTCTTGGCTGCGGTGCACGGCTTTCGCAACACCCAGCACGCGCAGACCGCTGCTGGCCATTTGCGCCGCTCGGGCAGTCACGCGTTGGCGTGTGGCCAAGCGCAACTGACACAGTTCGGCCACCGCTTCAGGAGCGCCTTTGGCGGCCACCACATCTTGCTCACCAGAGCCGTCTTGCCACAGATGTGACATCGCCAATAACTCGGGCGACAACTCGTATTCCCGCGCCAGCGACCAGGCAGGATGCAGGTGCTCCGTGCCACTCAAATGCAGCCCGGCGAACTGGTGCACGGCTTGCTCCATCGGATCGTGCGGCGCCATCTCACTGGCCAGCACGGCGTACTCGACCAGCTCATGAAAAGCGTCGGGCAACTCTGTTGTTTGGGGAAAATCAAGCACCTGATCGCCCACGCACAAGGCAGCCAGCGCCATGCGGTTTTGCGTCAGGGTGCCGGTTTTATCAACGCACAACACGGTTGTGGTGCCCAAGGTTTCAATCGCATTGAGTCGCCGTGTCAGCACCTGCCGCGCCGCCAAACGTCGCGCGCCCAGTGCCAAAAAAACGATCATGATGACCGGGAATTCCTGCGGCAAAATACCCATCGCCAGCGTGATGCCAGCAAGAAGCGCCTGCAGCCAATCGCCACGTAAGGCCCAAAAAAGCGCGGTCAACGCCACGCTCAATGCCAGCCCCATCAACATGATTCTCTGCGTCAACCAGCCAATGCTGTCACGCAAAGGGGAATGCTCAACAGCGATGCCTTGCAGCGAATGTGCGATGCGGCCCAAGGCCGTTTTTCCCCCTGTGGCGGTCACGCGCACCAGACCCTGCCCGCGCACCAC
>JBEDKR010000275.1:0-3662 GCA_041172005.1 Pseudomonadota bacterium | reverse complement strand
TCATGTCCAGCGAGAGCACCCAGGTGTTGATCAGCTCTTGGCCGCCCAATAAAGCAAAAGCTGCCGAGAAGATGCTCGAGCCGACGAACAGCCAGCAGACCATGGCGCTGGTTTTGGCGGTCAAGAAAACCGACTCACGCAACACCGTCATGTTGAGCTTGCGGTAAGCCGCCGCCAACACCAGGCCACCCATCGACCCCATGGCTGCCGCTTCAGTCGGTGTGGCCAGACCGAAGACGATGGTGCCCAATACCGCCAGAATCATCACCGCCAGCGGGAAGAACGAGCCCAGCAGCATCTTGAAGATTTCCAAGCGGGCAAAGCTGAAGTACGCATAAAACAATGCCAGCGCCACCACGCAACTGGCCAGTCCGATCCAGAAACTCGCCGGCGCAGCCAGCCGTTCCTGCGCGGCAACCGGTGCCGCAGCGACCGTCGGTGCGCTTGGGGCGACCACCTCAGCGGGTGCCTTGGCGACAGCTTCAGGTGCGGCAGCCTCGCTCGGCAGGGCTTGCAAACCGCCAGCTTCTTCGGGCTCCTGCAGGCCGCCAACGCTCTCGGTCTCTTCTTCGATGCTTTCCGTGAAGCCACCGCCCATTGCCACGACACCCTCGGCGTCGACCACGGGGGCGGGGGCTGTCACCGACATGAAAATAGCGCCCATGATGACCGCAACGGCCAAGGCGGGCATGATGGCGATGCCCAAATGCTTGAGCAAGTCCTCCATAGGAACCGCTGCATTGCGTTTGCCTTTGATGGCACCGATCAGGCCTGGCAAGACCTTGTTGCTGATGCTGGTCGAGACGATTTCCGCGAAAGGCGGCAAGGGAACAATCCGGTCTTCGGCTGACATCGGCGGCGCCAGATGCGGCTTGAACTTAGCCAACACAATGACATACACAACGTACAAGGTCGCCAGCATGATGCCGGGGAAAAAGGCACCGGCATAGAGCTTGACCACCGACACACCAGCCGTGGCGCCATAGACGATCAACATGACCGACGGCGGGATCAAAATACCCAAGCAACCGCCGGCTGTGATGGCACCCGCAGACAGTTGCACGCTGTAACCAGCACGCAACATGGCGGGCAAGGCCAGCAAGCCCATCAAGGTCACGACCGCACCGACAATGCCGGTTGCCGTTGCGAAAATAGCGCAGGTGATGATGGTCGCAACAGCCAATGAACCAGGCACCCGCGCCGTGGCCAAGTGCATGCTTTTAAAGAGCTTTTCAATCAGGTTGGCGCGCTCAATCAGGTAGCCCATGAATACGAACAGAGGGATCGATATCAGCACGTCGTTCGACATGACTGAGTAGGTCCGTTGCACCATCAAGTCCAGCGTTTGTTGAACCGCCAAGTCGGGGTTGGAGCTCTTGTAGGCAATCCACGCGAACACCATGCCCATGCCCATCAGGGTAAAGGCCGTAGGAAAACCCAGCATGATGGCGACCACCACCAATGCCAGCATCAGCAACCCCAAATGACCGTTGCTCATCATCGAGGGTGCTGGTAGCAATATAAAGGCGGCCAACACGACCGCAGCCATGATGGTCAGCCCAAACCAAACTTCTTTTCTCACTTGCTATTCTCCTTGGGCGTGACGACAAATGCGTCCAATTTAGCGATGTCTTCGTCTTTCACGTTGACCATTTCTTTGAGTTTTTCGACGTCGACTTCTGCAACGTCGTCGCCGCGTGACGGCCACTCGCCTTGCTGTAAGCAGACGATGCAGCGTACGATTTCAACCAGTCCTTGCAGCAGCAAAAATGCGCCGGCAATGGGAATGATGGTTTTGAAGGGGTATACCGGTGGCCCGTTGGCCGTGATGTTGGAGTGCTCGTTGATGGCCCAAGAGTCGGCGGCGTAGTTATAGCCAGCCCAAGCCAGTGCCACCACGCCGGGAATAAAGAACAGAAAGTACAGCGCCAGATCCAGACCGGCTTGCAGGCGCGGCGGGAAAAAGCCATACAACACGTCACCCCGAACGTGTCCATTTTTGGACAAGGTGTAGGCGCCTGCCATCATGAACAAGCTCCCATACATCATGCTCATCACGTCAAAGGCCCAAGGGTGTGGGTTGTCTAATACGTAGCGGGAAAAAACTTCCCAGGTGATCATGAAGGTGAGTGCGACGATGAGCCATGCAAAGAGCTGGCCCACATAGGTGCTGAGCTTGTCGATGGAAATGAGAAGTTTTTGCATTTTGGTGCTCAAGTAAAAAAATCAGCCACCCGAATTTTGTCCGGATGGCTGATGAGGGGAAGCAGTTAACGCTTAGGCTTTTTTCGGCGCTGCTTTTTTGGCTCCGAAGAAATGGTTCACAGCCATACGGCGGCTGATGTTGGTGTCTTGATCCCACTTCACGGCGCGTTCAGCAAAGGCTTTTTGTGATTCCACAATTTCCTTGAAGAGTGGATTTTCGGCAGATTTTTTGACCAGAATGTCGTCCCACAATTTGAGCTGCTCTTGCAGAATCGAGTCCGGTGTTTTGTAAAACTTGACCTTGTCTTTGGTCTGGAGCTCGATGTAATCTTTGGAGTAACGGTCAACCGCTTTCCAAGACATGTCGGCCGATGCGGCTTCTGTCGCGATCGAGATGATGGATTTCATCTTCGCTGGCAGCGCGTCAAACTTGTTCTTGTTGAACATGATTTCGAAAGTCTCGGCACTCTGGTGATAGCTTTGCAGCATGCAGACCTTGGAGACGTCCGGGAAGCCCAGAATACGGTCAGACGTGGCGTTGTTGAACTCAGCGCCGTCCAGAAGACCGCGGTCTAAAGCGGGCACAATTTCGCCACCTGGCAGCGCATTCACGGCCGCACCCATGGCCGTGAACAAGTCGATGGCCAAGCCGTTGGTTCGGAACTTCAGACCCTTGAAATCGCTCGACTTGGTGATTGGCTTTTTGAACCAGCCCAGCGGCTGAGTCGACATCGGGCCGTACAGGAAAGACTGCACATTGCCGCCGATAGAGGCATACAGCTTGGCCAGCAAGGCCGCACCGCCGCCGTATTTGTGCCAAGCCAGAACCATGTTGGCGTCCATGCCGAACGCTGGGCCTGAATTCCACAACGCCAGCGCATTTTGTTTACCGTAGTGGTAACCCAGCACGCCATGACCACCGTCCAAGGTGCCCTTGGAAACGGCTTCGAACAAACCGAAGGCAGGTACCACTGCGCCAGCCGGCAGCACTTCAATTTTCAAATCACCACCGGTCATGTCATTGACCTTCTTGGCGTAGTCCAAGGCGTATTCGTGGAAGATGTCTTTGGCTGGCCAAGTGCTCTGCCAGCGCATGGAAATCGGGCCAGTCTGGGCGTTGGCAAGCATGGGGGCGCTCATGGCGCCTGCTGCAATGGCGGCGCCTTTGAGAAGACCGCGGCGGCGTGGTGTCTTGTTGTCTGTCATGTCTGTCGATCTCCGTTTGGTATTTAAAAGTTAGCGCGCTATCTTTTCCCGAAACTGATTTATGTGAATAGAGGGTTTTTACTGATAGAAATGAAGCATCTTCATTTAATTGTCGAATAGTTGACTTTGGGTTGGTTTAGCCGGCTAGTATTGTCAGAATTCAGTCAGCAATGTTGCTGTGGCGTGTCAGGAAGTTGTCAGTCGTGCGCGCAAAAAAAAACGACCCACAAGGGGTCGCTTTGAATCAGGTG
>JBEDKR010000274.1:0-3669 GCA_041172005.1 Pseudomonadota bacterium | reverse complement strand
TGCCTGGCGGCCCCGAAAGCATGATTGAAGTCAGAACCAAAACACCCGTCAAATACAGCCTAGAGGCAGTTGTGGTTGAGGGCCAATTCTTAGCGCTGAAAGACGATGAATATGGCCTCTATTACCGACTCACCGGCGCGGCCATCGTGAAGTAATCGGGTTGGGCCCTGATGTGCTTTACGTGCTCGGGCCGGGTGGTGTTGGGTCTTGCTGGATCTGGTGCCACAAAGCCAGTTCACTGGCTGTCAGGCGCTCAGACTGGCGTGCCACCGCCTCAAATTTCTCGCGATCCGTCATGATGCCCAGCTGCCGGATTTGGCTGATGAGTGTTTTGAAATGCTCAATCGCATGTTCGGCTTTGGTCGCGATTTTGTGGATCGGCAGGGCCGACACGTCTTCCATCAGCAGTCGTTCGCGCCGGGCTTTTTCGACCAGTTGATCGACGTCTTGTTGCGTCAGGTGCAGGCGCTTGGCTTCTCGGTTCACCAGCTCGGCTTCGTCTGCAGAAATGACGCCGTCTTCGAGCATTTCGTAGAGTTGATTCCTCAGGCTTTCGCGTTCGATGCGCAATTGGTCGGTGAAGGCTGACGACAACAGTGCCGCTGGAATCGCAAAGATGCCAATGCCCATCAAGGCCAATATGATGGTCATGACCCGACCCATCATGGTCACCGGCGAAATGTCTCCGTAGCCTACTGATGCCAGCGTGATGACGGCCCAATAAATCGACTGGGGGATGTTTTCAAACTTGTCTGGCTGCGCATCGTGCTCGAACAAATAACCCAGGCTGGCCGTCAGCACCACCAGCAAGAGCATGACAAAAGCGGATGCGCTCAAGACCGGCCATTCGCGCGCGATGACTTTGGTCAGCGTACCGGTGGCGCCGGTATAACGCGTGAGTTTGAGCAGCCGCATCAGCCTGAACACCCGCAAAAAGCGCAGGTCAAACAGATGGTGCAAAAAGGCTTCAAGGAAGAAGGGCAGGATGGCCATCAGGTCGACCAGCATCGACGCTGATTTGCCGTATTTAAGCCGACCAGAAAGGGCTTTTTTGAAGCCTGGCTCTTCGACGCAGCAATACATGCGGACACAGTATTCCAAGGAAAAAATACCGACCGCTACCGCATCCAGCAAGATGAACTCTAGGTTCAACACATGGCTGATGCTTTGAACCGATTCGAGGATCACGGCGACAACCGAGATCAACACCCAGACCATGATGAACGAGTCAAACAGGCCGTGTAATCGACCGCCGAATTCGCTCGGGAAAACCAAGGCGTGCATTTTTTGCCGAAAGCTGCGGTCTTTGTTCAGGAAGACGAATTCTTGCCATGCCGGCGTCAGCACGCGAAATAATTTGAGGATTCGCAGCAGTCGCAAAAACCTTAGGACCCGCAGGTCCACCGGAATGAAAGCTTGCAGGTAAAAAGGCGCGACCGCCAGCAGGTCAATCACGGCAAAAGGGCTGGCCATGTAGCGCCTGCGGGGGCTGGCTGCATTTTTGAATTCCGGGTCTTCAGGTGCCAGATAAAGGCGCAGCAAATACTCAACTGTGAACACGCCGACCGAGACGACATCAAAAAAGTGAAACCATTGGCGGTAAGGCTCATACACAACTGGCAGGTGCTCGAACAGCAGCGCCAGCAGGTTGGCGACGATCAAGATACCGATCCAGCGGTCAACGTCTTTGTGCAAGTTGCCAGCGATTTTCGGGTCAAGCAGCCATGCGTAGAGCCATTGGCGCAGTGGCAACGAGCCGGGGATGTCGGCCGGTTGCTCGCCTATTTGGATGGACAAGGACTCGGCATTCGCCGCTGCAGTGGTGTTTGTCGTAGGCATCAAAAAGTCACCTCTATGGCTTTGCCCGCATAGGCACCCTGGTCGCAGGCGGTCACGCGCAGTTGCATTCTTTGATCTGTGGGGTCGCGATCTGTCAGCGGCATTGGGTAAAAAGGAACGACCGAGCCGGGCGCCGTGGGCACGAGTCTTTCAATCACCAGCGCACCGGCCAAGGACTTGTTGCTGGGGTCGCACTTGGTCGCAAAAACCAGTGGCTGTTGCGTGAAAGGGTTTTGCATGTCAGACAGCGGGCCGGTGAACCCCGTCAGCAGTGGCAAACAGTCGGCCCAAGTCTGCCCGTTGGCTGCGTCACCGCCTGCACACCCGCTCAATTCGTAATCTTCTTTGAAGCGATCTGCTCCAGCTTGCTCCAGCCAAGTCGCCCAAGCCAAGGCATTTTTTTTGCTGAATTCGTTCTTCTGGCCGTTGACGTAGGCCATTCGTCCAACCCCTGCCACCGCGACCAACACCAAGGCCAGGACCGCCAAAAATAGCGTGTCCGAAAAGGTAGGGAGATGGCGTACCGGATGTGGTTTTTCGGAGGGCCTTAGCATGAGTTGAGATCCCTGTGGGTTGGCCGGCGGCTGATCTCTGGACGCCTATTTGTCAACAAACGTATCGGCACGAAATCGAATAAGTTGAATTCGCAATCCCCGCCCAATGGCACTTAGGTAATGCGGGAGGCAGGGTATTCCACGAGAGCGTCCTCGCAGTCCTTGGGTAGTGGCCCCTTAGAATGTTTTTGGACTTTTCCTCGGATGCTTGTTCCCTGACGCGATGCACCAGCTTGCGTCAAGTATTTCACCCAAACCTCCTCAACTTCATCCTTACCCGTTATGACCACCAACGCCCCGACGTTCCCTTCTCTGCCTCAGCGACTCAAACAACCTGGGCTGGTTGTTGCTCCGGGCGTACATGACATGGTGTCGCTTCGTCTTGCTGACACCTTTGGCTTTGAGGCCTTGTACATGACGGGCTTCGGCACGGTGGCATCCCATCTCGGTTTGCCCGACGCCGGCCTCGCCACCTATTCCGATATGGTTGGGCGCGTCAAGACGATGGCTTCGATGGCTCGTTCACCTTTGATCGCTGACGGCGACACCGGGTATGGTGGTTTGCTGAATGTGTGCCACACCGTGCGCGGCTATGAAGCGGCCGGAGCGGCGGCCATTCAGCTTGAAGACCAAGAGTTCCCTAAGAAATGCGGTCATACGCCCGGCCGTCGTGTGATTCCTATGGCTGACATGGTGCGCAAGATTCAAGTCGCCCGTGATTCAAGAAGCAGCTCTGACTTCCTCATCATTGCGCGCACTGACGCTCGTAGCACCTTGGGCCTTGACGAAGCGCTGCGTCGCGCCGAGGCCTATGGTCGCGCGGGTGCAGATATTCTCTTTGTTGAATCGCCGGAAACCGTCGAAGAGATGCAAAAAATAGGTCGCAGCACTGCGCTGCCCTTGATCGCCAATATGGTGGAGGGCGGGCGCACGCCGGTGCTGAGTCAAAGTGAGCTGGAGGCCATCGGCTACAAAATTGCCATCTTTCCGGTGACTGCTTTGCTTGCAGCGACCGAGGCCATCAAAACGGTTTACAGCCACCTTAAAAATACAGGTTCATCCGCTGGGGCTGCGGTTCCCTTGATGCCGTTTGGCGACTTGACGCAACTCATGGGATTCCAGGAAGTCTGGGACTTTGACAAACGCTACGCTGAAGAGAACTGAAGTGAATTGAAGCCAATTAAAACGACAGGAGACACAAATGAAAAATCACACATCCATGCAGCAGATATCTTCGCGCCCAAGCGGTGGCCGTAGACGATGGTTGTCAGTGGCA
>JBEDKR010000273.1:0-3671 GCA_041172005.1 Pseudomonadota bacterium | reverse complement strand
GTCAGACTCTTGCATGCCAAGCGCTTTCAAAGAAACTGCTGCACCGTTGTCTTGTGCCAAATCGAAGACCGCTGCCGCTGCGCTGCGTCCCACTTGTGACGCACTGTTCAAAGCATCCGCTATGACTGCCATCGCCTGCTGCGCATGGGATGCGTTGTAGGCCAGCGCGTGCGGCAACACTGCAGTGTGGGTTTCAGCATGCGGCATATTGAAGGTGCCGCCCAGCGTATGGCACAGCTTGTGGTGCAAGGCCATGCCAACGTTGTTCATCACCAAACCGCATAGCCAAGCGCCGTACAGGGCATCACTGCGAGCGGCAAGATTGGCGGATGACTGGCGAATCACCGGCAGCGAACGGGCCAGAGCGGCAATGCCTTCGCGGGCCATCAGGTCCATCACCGGGTTGCTGTCGATGCCGTACAGCCCCTCGGCTGCATGCGCAATCGCGTTGATGCCGCTGGTCACGCTCATGTTCACGGGCAGACTCAGCGTCAGTTCCGGGTCGTAAATCACGGTGCGCGGTAAGACACGCGGATCACGGCCGGTTTTCTTCATGCCGTCTTCCGTGATGCCATAAACCTCGGTCATCTCTGAGCCGGCATAGGTCGTCGGGATGGCCAGAATCGGCAAGCCAGAATCCAGCGCAATGGCTTTACCCAAGCCGGTGGTTGATCCGCCGCCAATGGCGACTGCGCAATCAGCGCCCAACTGACGCGCCAAAGCCCTGACGTCGCGCACGGTCTCGATCGGCACATGCATCACGGCGCGGTCAAAAACAGCAGCCGCCCGCGCACCCAATAAGTCAGCCACTTGCTCTGCCGATGCGCGTTGCTCTGGCGTGCATAGCACCAAAGCTTTGTTCGCACCCAGGGCTTCAATTTCAGCGCCAAGCTGGCTCAAAGAACCCTGTCCAAAAACCACTTTTCCGGCTTGGCCACGGTAGACAAAATTCTTCATGCATTCTTCCCTTCTTCAATAGTCAGGCCGGCACTGCGCTCGACCGATCGAATGATGGCGGCGTAGTCGAGCAGACCGTCGCCTTGCGCCATGGCAGCGTGCATGAGCTGCTGCGTGAGTGAGGTTTGCGCCAACGGCGCATGCACGGCTGCGCCGGCATCCAAAATCAAATCCAAGTCCTTGGCCATCTGCTCGACGGTGAACGTCGGCGTGTAATCACGCACACCGAGCTGCACCGACTTGGCCTTGAGGATCGGCGAAGCCACAGCACTGGCGCTCAAGACTTGCCACATGTCTTGCCATTGCAAACCACCCTTTTGACCCAGCGTCAGGCCTTCGGCCAGCATGGCACTGGTCTGCGCAATCATCAGATTAACCACCAGCTTCATGAGCCTGGCTTCTTCTGCTTGGCCCAAATAAAAATGATGCGGCCCGAAGCGCTGAAGCAAAGGCAACACGTGGTCATAAGCTGCACGCGGGCCAGACGCCATGACGGTGAGTTGCGCCGCTTCAGCCATCTTGTTGTTGCCCGACACCGTCACCCGCAGGTAAGTGATGCCCGCGGCGGCACACAGCTTGGCACCTTGCGCGGAAGCCTGCTGCGACACCGTGCTGGTGTCGATATACACACAACCCTTGCGCGCCTCCGCTACCACTTCCGCGATGACAGCGAGCAAAGCAGCGTCGTTCGGCAACGAAGAAAAAATGACCTCCGCAGCCGCCAAGGCTTGCGGAACATCGGTCGCCACGCGCAGACCTTGCGCGCTGGCCAATTGCAAACGCTCGGCGCTCGGGTCGCTGACGCTGACGGCATGGCCAGCCGCGTGCAAATGAACGGCCATCGGCAAACCCATCTTGCCGACACCCAAAAAATGCACTTTGGCTGACGACTCGGTCATGCTGCAACGCCGGCCATCAGCATGGCCTCTGCGTAATGAGAGAGATCCAGATACCGGTCCAGCGCTGGCGGCGCCCCGCCCCACAGGCCTTCCATCTCCGCACGTATCGACAGCACCGTCTGAAAGCCCGGGCGACTGAACGCAGCGTCAGGCGCAAGGCCTGAACCCGACGCGACCAGCGCTTCATACGTGCCCTCGGCCGCGTTGGCTGACAGTTGAAATTTGTCGCGCAACAAAGCGATCATCGCCGCCCTGTTCGCTGGGTTCAAAGCATGACGCTGGCCCTCGATGTAGGCGGCCAAGTAACGCTTGAGGACGTCGGCATTTGCGGCAGCCCATGGGCGCATGACAAAAGCCCCCGTCGCTTGGTAGGGCCCGAGCAGACTGAACTGGCTGCCCAAACTTTTTAAACCCTGTTCACGCACCGTGAAAGAAAACGGCGGGTTGATCATGCCGGCAGCCAGTTGCGGGTCGGCCACCATGGCCGCAGAACGCGGCCCGGTGCCACCTGCCAGCTTGACACCGTAGTCACGGTTTTCAAGCAGACCGTGGTTCTTCAAAATCTTCTTGGCCACCAGCGCGTAAGCGGTGCCCGGTGCATCCACCGCCAGCAGCTTGCCGCGCAGGTCGGCGATGGTGTTGATTTCTGCGCGCACCATCAAGTCGTTCATGCCGGCGTCACCGCCGCAGACAATCACCACGTCTTGCCCGGCCGACTCGACCATGGCCACGGCGTTGTCCACCGCCGCGTGTGCGATCTCGAATTGACCTGCCGCCAGACCGGCGCGCTGAGCGTCCGAGTTCGGCGTGTTCTGCACTTCGATAGTCAATTGGCGACGGCTGAAATAACCCTCGGCCATGGCCACCATAAGCGGTAAATTGCTGGAGGTGTTGAAGATGTTGACGCGGAGCAGCTTCGGCTCAGCTGACGGCGATGGTGAGACAGACATGCTTGAAAACTTTCAGTGAGAATCAGCCAGTGCCGCCTGCAGCAAAGCATCTGCGCTGAGCGGCATTTGACGCATGCGCAGGCCCAGTGCGTCGGCCACGGCGTTGGCAATCGCGGCGGCCACCGGGCCATGCGTGGCTTCGCCAGCACCCAGCGATTTGTCACCCGGCCGGCTGACAAGCTGCACGTCAACTTTCGGCACTTCAGAGAACCGCAAAATCGGATAGTCTTCCCAGCTGCGGCTGGTCACACGCGTCCGATCAAACTGCACGGCTTCTTTCAGAACCCAGCTGACGGTCTGAACAGCGCCGCCTTCGATCTGGTTACGGACACCATCGGGATTGACCACCAAACCGACGTCTGCAGCAATCCACAGCTGCTCCACCCGCACTTCGGCCTCGGCATGCACAGCAGCCACCACAGCGCAGTAAGCGCCGGTGTTTTTGTAGCGTGCGAATGCGATGCCTGTGCCGGACCCTTCGCGGCGCTCACCGGCATGGCGATTCGGCCAATCGGCCATGGCCGCCGCCGCGTTGAGCACGGCACGGCCGCGTTCATCGCTGAGGTGACGCAGGCGGAACACCAGCGGATCAACACCAAGCTGTTCAGCTATTTCATCCAGAAAAGATTCGACCGCGAAGACATTGCAATGTGCGCCTAACGAACGCAATGAGGAAGTGCGTAGCGGCATGGTCAGCGCGCGATGGGAGTTCGTGCGCCACTGCGTAAAGTCGTACAACGGCAGCGCGTTGCGCTCGGCGCCGCCGCCATTGGACAGCGGCATGTTGATGGCGACTTGTCGTGGAAATGGTGTTGCCAGCATGGCAGCGGCATGCAGCACCGGCGTGCTGGAACGGCCGGGTCGC
>JBEDKR010000272.1:0-3676 GCA_041172005.1 Pseudomonadota bacterium | reverse complement strand
CCGTGACCCAGCCGCACGCACGGCTTGGGAAGTTCTGACTTGCTACCCCGGCATCCACGCCTTGCTGCTGCACCGCCGTGCCCATTGGTGCTGGAACCACGGGCTGAAGTGGTTGGGGCGGTTTATCTCGCACATGGCGCGCTGGCTCACCGGGATTGAAATTCACCCGGGTGCCAAAATCGGCAGCTGTGTCTTTTTTGACCATGCCATGGGCGTGGTGGTCGGTGAGACAGCTGAGATCGGTGACGGCTGCACGATTTACCAAGGCGTGACACTGGGCGGCACCTCTTTGTACAAAGGCACCAAGCGGCACCCGACGCTGGGCCGCAATGTGGTGGTCGGGGCTGGCGCACAGGTGCTGGGCGGTTTCACGGTGGGCGACGGTGCGCGCATCGGTTCTAACGCGGTGGTGGTCAAGCCGGTGCCTGCGGGTGCCACGGCCGTTGGCAACCCGGCCCGTATCATTCAGGCAGAGGCCGCCGTGAAGCGTGAAGAAGCGGCCAGTCAGATGGGCTTTTCAGCCTATGGCATCACGCAAAATGACGACCCGGTGTCGCAGGCCATGCGCGGTTTGATCGACAACGCGGCAGGCCACGAACAGCAGATTGCCTTGCTCTGGCAGGCGATTGAAAAACTGTCAGCTTCGCCGACAGCATTAGGCAAAGACTGCATTCCAAACGACGCGGCGCGTAAAGAAAATTTTCCAGCCGACAAGCTTAATCAGCTGATGGGCAAGTAAAGCTCTAAGGCTCGGGCAGGCTTTTTAAGCGACGGGCCGGATGGCTGATTTGGGCCGGAAGGCCTTGCAGACCTCGGCTCGGGTTTCCAGATAAGGTCCGCCGATCAAATCAATGCAGTAGGGCACAGCAGCAAAAATGCCGGGCATGACGCTTTCACCGGCATCGTTGCGCAAACCTTCTAACGTTTCCTGAATCGCTTTGGGTTGGCCGGGCAAATTCAAGATCAAGCTCTGGTCGCGGATCACCGCGCATTGGCGCGACAAAATCGCGGTCGGCACAAATTTCAAGCTGATCTGCCGCATTTGCTCGCCGAAGCCGGGCATTTCCTTGTGGCCCACAGCGAGGGTCGCTTCTGGCGTCACGTCGCGCAGGGCAGGGCCCGTGCCGCCGGTGGTCAACACCAACGAACAACCGGCGTTCACCAACTCGATCAGCGCGGCGCTGATGCCGGCTTGCTCGTCGGGAATCAAGCGTGCGTCAAATTCAATCGGGTTGTGCAGGGCGCGTGTCAGCCAGTCTTTCAGAGCCGGCAGTCCTTTGTCTTCGTAGACGCCGCTGGAGGCGCGGTCGCTCACAGAAACGATGCCGATGCGCACCGGCTCAAAACGGTTGACCTCGGGGCGCGTCGCCTCAAGATTTGACATGCGCCATCTTTTCTTTGATCAGCTGAAAAATCTCGCGGTAGGACTTGCCGTGACGCGGCGCCTCACCCGGTGTTTCGGGTTGCATGTCTTTGCGGACTTGGCGGATGAGCGCACGCAGCTGTTGAGAATCGGTGTCGGGATAGGTGTTGAGCCAATCGCTCAGCGCGCTATCTTCAGCAATCAATTTGTCGCGCCACTGCTCAGCCAAGTGCAGCGACAGAGTCAGTTGGGCAGAACCGTTGGTTTGCTCACTGATGGCTTCGCGGATCGGCTCGGGGTCGAGTGGACGCATCAGCTTGCCGATGAACTGCATCTGCCGCCGCCGACCTTCGAAGTGCGTGATCTTCTTGCAATCCTTGATGGCGTCGAGCAGCTTTTCGGGCAGGTTGAGCCGTTTGATGAGGTCGGGACGCAGCGTGAGCAGCGCCTCTCCCAAGGCCTGCTTTTCGTCGGCCTCAGCTTTGAGTTGGGTTTTGCTAGGTGGGCCTGGCTCTTCAGCCAGAATTTCTTCGGGCTTGACGAAGCGTCCGTTGGACCAATAGCCTTTGATAGTCTTGTTGTTCATTGCAGTCAGTATCATAGCGACCCATGACCCAAAAAACACTGAAGCGTTCCCCGCGAGATCCACATCTGATGGCGCAGCCCGAATCGGGCTTCAGTTATCACCGGGATTTCTTTGAAGATTTGGTCGACAGCGCCTTGTCACACGCCACCAAAATCGGTGCCACGGACGCCGCAGCAGAGGCCTCTGAGGGCTGCGGTCTGAGCGTCAGTGTGCGCAAGGGCGAACTCGAAAATGTGGAACGCAACCGCGACAAGTCGCTGGGCGTCACGGTCTATGTGGGCCAAAAACGCGGCAACGCCTCGACCAGTGACTTCTCCAAAGCCGCTATCGAGCAGACCGTTCAGGCGGCCTACGACATCGCCCGCTTTACGGCTACGGACAAAACCTCTGGCTTGCCGGCTGACCGCGATATTTCGCGCAAGCACCTTGACCTTGATTTGTTTCATCCTTGGGCCATCAACTCGGCGCAAGCTGCTGTGCTGGCGCTCGAATGCGAAGCCGCCGCCATGAACACCAGCCGCCTCATCACCAACAGCGAAGGCGCTGGCGTGTCGGCGCAGCAAAGCCATTTTTTCAGTGCGCACACAAAGGGTTTTCGCGGCGGTTATGCCAGTTCACGGCACAGTATTTCAGTCTCGCCAATAGCGGGCAAAGGCAGTCAGATGCAGCGCGATGCTTGGTACAGCTCGATGCGTGACGCGGCTGACTTGGCCAGCCCGCAGGCAGTCGGTCGTTATGCTGCCGAGCGCGCTTTGTCGCGTCTGAAAAGCCGAAAAATTCCGACCACGCAATGCGCCGTGTTGTTTGAGTCGCCACTGGCGGCGGGTTTGCTCGGCGGTTTCGTGCAGGCTGTGAGCGGCGGCGCGCTGTACCGCAAGAGCACCTTCTTGCTCGACAGTTTGGGCAAGTCAGCTTTCCCCGCACACATCGACATCAGCGAAGACCCGCATGTGCTCAAAGGCAAAGGCAGCGCACCGTTTGACGAAGAGGGTGTCAAAACCAAGGCGCGCCAAATTGTCGATGGCGGTATTGTGCAGGGCTACTTTTTGAGCACTTACTCAGCCCGCAAACTCGGCATGCGCACGACCGGCAACGCGGGCGGTTCGCACAACTTGGTGATGACCAGCCGCAAGACGCGCGCTGGCGACGACCTGGACGCCATGCTGAAAAAGCTCGGCACCGGTTTGTTCGTCACAGAGTTGATGGGCCAAGGCGTGAACTACGTGACCGGTGATTATTCCCGCGGCGCGTCAGGCTTCTGGGTCGAGAACGGCCAGATCGCCTTTCCGGTGGAAGAAATCACCATCGCCGGCAACCTCAAAGACATGCTCATGGGCATTCAAGCCGTAGGCGCTGACGCCTACAACTACGGTGCCAAAACCGTGGGTTCGATTCTGGTGAACCGGATGAAGGTGGCGGGTTCCTGATTTGGATGTTGGGCCGGTTTAACCAGCCAGCGCAGCCTTCACAGCTGCCGAGACCTGGCCCATGTCAGCCTTGCCGGTCAGCTGTGCTTTAACCGCCGCCATGACCTTGCCCATGTCGCCGGGGCCAGAAGCTGCCAGTTCGATCACGATGGCCTTGACGGCCGCGCTGACTTCATCTGCGCTCATACGGGCGGGCAGGTAAGCCTGCAGAATTTTCATCTCGGCTGCTTCTTTGTCGGCGAGGTCGGTGCGGGCGGCTTTTTGGAAAGCTTCGATGGAGTCTTTGCGCTGCTTGATGAG
>JBEDKR010000271.1:0-3678 GCA_041172005.1 Pseudomonadota bacterium | reverse complement strand
GTATCAATGCATACAAAAATTATTATTTTAGTAATATTTTTAATCAAATAATCTCTAACTTATGCAGCTTCAACGTCAACCCTTTTGAAGGCCGGTCAACCACATTGATTCACGTTCGAATCATTTCAATCTGACGGGCGGAACAAGACGCCGATCAGCACGAGTGCCTGTAGTGAAGGGTTTGTCGCCTTCAGTCTACTACTTGAAGCTTTTTCCAACGAAGAAAAACTTCCCATCCATAACGCCACATACGGGCGTTCTCAATTGCAGCAGCCCGGATGGGGCTGCTTTGAAGTTCAGTCCCTTAGCCAAGAATGACCGTTTTCTACGCAGTGAGCCGGTTGAGTCCCCTAGGATGGCTCCTGTCTGCACAGCATCAAAATATCCCATTGGAGACACATGACAGACCCAAGCCTCAATAGATCTAGCAACGCATCACCCATCCCCGAGAAGATGCTAGTTATTGATTTGGCTGCACCTGGAACTGGCTTCATGGACACTTGGCGCGCCATGGGGCCGGGCATTGCCGCCGCGATGACCGGCATTGGTGCGAGCCACATCATGCACGCGCCTACGGCCGGCGCTACTTATGGCTACGATTTGCTGTGGGTCATCCTAGCCGCATACTTCCTCAAGTACTGCGCCTTTGAATTCGCTCACCGCTACACCATGGTAAAGGGCGAGTCCATCATCAACGCCTACCACCGCAATGGCAATTGGCCCCTCTATTTCCTGCTATTTCAGGGGTTTGCCAACACCGTCGGCATCGCTGGTCGAGCAATGGGTTGTGCGGCCATGCTGTGGGCCGCGTTTCCATTCATGTCCCTTGAATCATGGGCTGTCACGGTGCTGGTTGGCACTGTCGCGATTTTGTGGGCCGGTAGCTATCGAGCGGTGGAGGGCATTTGCAAAGCCTTGATTTTGATTTTTGCCGTCTCTTGCTTTGCCGCCTTTGCGCTTCAAGCCACACCGCCGATGGACTACATCTCTCGCTTGCTGCCAACATTGCCGCCGATTGGTGCAATGCTGTTGTTTGGTGCGATGTTTGGCTATTTTCCGACCACGCTTGAAGTGGCGCCCATGCAGTCGAACTGGGCCGTAGACAAGAAAGTGGGCATGGTCAAGGTCAATGAATTGCGTGCCCAAGGGCATACCGTGAACATGGACAAGGACTACATGAAGAACAGCTTCATCTTGTTCAAGCGCGACATGAACATCACTTATTTGATTTCCATGCTGTCAGGCATTATTTTTCTGATTGTTGGCGCTGCCGTCCTGCATCCGCTGGGTCTGGTACCAAAGGGCAGCGAAATGGGTGCGACCATCGCGCGTATCTACACAGAAACTTTCGGTCAATGGATTTTTCCGGTGATCATTGCTGGCGGTGTGGCGGCCTTGTTTTCGACCGTGTTTACCTACTTTGACGGGCAAGCACGCATCACCGAAGAATGCACGGTTCTGCTGATCAAGCGCTGGGACAACCCGGTATCTCGCATGCTTGTTTACCGTGGCATGCAGCTGATCTGGTTAGCGGCTGGCATTGCCATCGTCTATGGCTTACCCGAGCCTATTTTGGTGACTCAGATCGCCTCCGTGATGGCGCTGGTGTTCTCGCCAGTCCTTTATTGGTTGACGATAAAGGCCGTGAAGGATAATTTCAAGACCGAGTTTGAGATCGCCTTGCTTCCGTCAAAACTCATGTTCGCTTGGGCATGGACCGGCACTGTTGCACTTGTCTGCGTCACCGCTTATTTGTTCTACATGCAATTCGGTCCGGGCTGAGCTTAAACGCCCCAAACCAAATCACTGCCGTCCTGATTGCAGCGTTTGAGCAGATCAACAAACGGTGCCGCCCGATGACTCAAACTCAGGGAGGTGTCGTGATCAGCTTCGCCACTGTCGTCGGTTTCGGCCTCAGTGGCTTGCTGGCGTTCGGCTTGTTCCTGCACCATAGCCGCCTCTAGCTTGGCAATGGCTGCAGGCATTTGCGCAACCTGCACAATGCCCTGCGCAGCGGGTGTTTTACCGATGATTTCAAGCACGCGCCGCCCGTGGGGCTCCAGCATGATGAGATCCCCGGTGGTTTTCGATTTGAATTTGTAGAGCATGCTGACGCCTTTTCTTACGGATTTGAATTGATTATGGGCGCGTTTCTGAACGCGCATGCTTGGGCATTCGAACCTTGCGCAGCAGTCTTGTGCCAATGCAGCAAAATACCCTGCTATGTTCACCATTCCCTCAGTTCAAAAGCCTGCCGCCCAAGGTCTGCGTCAAGATGGCTTGAGCCTGCTCACGCCCACCGAGTTACTTGACACACTGGCACTCTCGTCTTCCGACTGGGAAGCGAAATGGCCAACCCTGGCCGACTCATGGAACCGCCTGCCACCTGACATGCATTTGCGCGATGGCGGTCACTACCGCAACCGTCGTCACGCCTGCTTTGTCCATGACTTGCAGGAACAAAATCTGTTGCAGGTCTCGCACCGGGCTCATTGGCAGCCGGTCGATTACAACGCGCTCCACGGTGGCTTTGAACGTTGGTTTGAACCTGTCGAATCTACCGTCGCCACGGACCCCTTATGGATTGGCTTGCTAACAGCGCTTGGTGCGTTGTTTGCCAAAGTCAAGCCGGTTAAACAGTGGTTCATCGAGGCGCACCAGTTCCGCATTGACACCGCCGGCGGCGTGGGCCGCCCGACGCCTGAAGGTGCTCATCGTGATGGTGTTGACTTCGTCGTGGTGCTGCTGGTTGGGCGCAACGGCGTCAAAGGTGGCGAGACGCGTGTGTTTGATGCGCATGGTCAACACGGCGTTCGCTTTGTGATGGAGCAGCCGCTGACAACCTTGTTGCTAGACGACGAACGTGTGATCCATGAAACAACGCCGATTTTGCCATCCGATTCAATTGGTGCTGGCTTCAGGGACACGCTGGTACTGACCTACAGGTCCGCCGGGTTTCAGTCTCCGAGTTGAGCCCTTGCCATAAGTTCGTGGTCAACTCTGTGCGGACAAACATGTGCGATTTTCCGGCCTGTGTAGCTTGAGCAAGCGATTGTTGACAAGGTTGGGGAATCTATGCGGCCCCAGCTCTGCCTGTGCCGCCGACATGTCGCTCAGCAGCGCGTGAATTGTTGGTTGACTGGTGACGCACTGGCGCTCACGTTGTTGGCGCGCCATGATGCACCAGGTTGCTGCCGAGTGAAGTTTGATGCCGCCGTAGCGCAGAGTCAGCCAGCCGTCCCGCGCAAGATGCTGGATGTACTGTGAAAACAACGTTCGGGAGACACCACACAACTCGGCTATGTGATGTTGACCAATTGGAATGTCCACCGCCTGCACAGAAGGTGCAGGCGGAGCGTGCGTTGAATATCGGCACTGCGCTTCGGCTAATTGAGCCAAGCCCATGACGACGCGCAATGGTGGACTGCTCATTCGCATCAAGGTCAGCATTTCAGCCTGCTGCTGCGACTGCCATGCAACAAGACGAATCAAGAAACGTAGAAAATTTGGCTCTTCCTGTACCGCTGCATCAAAGCACTTTTTGTTCATCACGATCACCTCGACTTGAGAGAGGCAGGTGTAGTCGTGAAGACTGGGTTGTTGGCTGAGCAATGCTTGCTCGCCAAACCAAGCACTCCTGCTGAACACATTGATCGGCAACCGCTTACCGGTGTCCAA
>JBEDKR010000270.1:0-3691 GCA_041172005.1 Pseudomonadota bacterium | reverse complement strand
GGTTGATGGCAGCGCATGGCCAAGTTCACGGCGGTCAACGACGTGCACTTCGTCAACTAAAACACCCCAGCTTGGGTTCACGCCGGCGCAATAACTGACAAAACGCATGGCATTTCCTATTTCATTATGTGAGAAGCTTCAATGAAGCTGGATCCTGCTCTAGAAATTTTATCGACAAAACTTCTATTTATTAACTTTATCGATAAGATTGAAGCGCGGACTTACCCTTAAGCAACCCGAAGTTGAATCCACACCATCCGGCGGTGCGATCCCCTTGTTTCAGTGGCATCATTCAAATCTTTTGAATAGAAAACCCCGCCATGAGCAGCTTTCGCGACGCACTCACACCTGAAGCCCTGCGCATGATCGCCACCGTCGACCGCACCGGCAGCATGGCCGCAGCGGCGCGCGAACTCGGTGTGGTGCCCAGCACGCTGACCTACCGCGTGCGGCAAATTGAAGATGCGCTGGACGTGCTGCTGTTTGACCGCTCCTCACGCCAAGCGCAGCTGACCGAAGCCGGCAAGGAACTGCTGCGCGAAGGCAATCGCCTGCTGGCTGAGCTCGATGCCGTGGCGAATCGTGTCAAGCGCGTGGCCACCGGTTGGGAACCGCAATTCACGCTGTCGATTGACAGTGTGATTTCTCGCACCACGGTGATGGAGTTGTGTGAAGCCTTTTTTGCACTGGGGCCGCCAACCCGCCTGAAAATTCGTGAAGAGGCTTTGTCAGGCACGCTCGAAGCACTGACGTCTGGTCAAGCCGACTTGGCGATTGGCGTGACCATCGAACCGACCACACAGTCGGGCTTTCACAGCAAGTTGTTGGGCCCGATCAAATTTGTTTATGCGGTTGCGCCAAACCACCCTTTGGCCAATGCGCCAGAACCGTTGAGCGACAGCCAGATAAGGGCACACCGCGCAGTGGCCGTGGCCGATTCAGTACAACGCGGCGGCGGCTTAACGGTGGGCCTGATTGGCGGGCAAGACGTCTTCACCGTGCCCGGCATGCCAGCCAAACTAGAAGCGCAATTGCGCGGGCTGGGCGGTGGATTTTTACCCGAGTATTTGGCTCGGCCGCATGTGCAAGTGGGTCAATTGGTGGTCAAGCAGGTACAGCGCCCAACCCGGGTTTTCAAAATGAGTTACGCCTGGCGGCAAGACGTCGGCACACGTCCCGGTCGGGCGCTTGAATGGTGGCTGGCTCAACTCGACAAGCCCGCCACCCGAACAGCCTTGCTGGAACGCCCGCACGCTCCATGAAGCTACTGATGGATTCAATCGGAGTCTGCGTGTAGAGTGTGCCCAATGACGGCGGCTGAATAATCAGCCACCGTCTCCCAAGGTCCTAAATGTCCGATCAACAAAACACCACAAAAAGCTAAAAAGACATGCCTAAAAAATCAAAACCTCCCGCTCGTCCTTCCGCCTCTGCTGCCTCTGCTGCACCGCGCCATATCGCCGTGGTTGGCGCCGGCATGGCGGGCGTGGCTTGCGCCCGCACGCTGATGCAGGCGGGTCACACAGTCAGCTTGTTTGAAAAGAGCCGGGGCACCGGTGGCCGCATGTCGACGCGGCAAACGACGTTTGGTGGTTTTGACCATGGCACGCAGTACTTCACGGCGCGGGACCCGCGTTTCTTGAAAGTGCTGCAAGCCGCACAACAAGTGGTGCGCCCATGGAGCGCCAACACCGTCCGCATTCTTGACGAAGTGGGCCGCGTTTTTGCGGCCTCGCTGCCACCAAAAGAGCCGCATTGGGTCGCCTCGCCCGGCATGAATGCACTGGTGCGCCACTGGGCTCAACCGATTGAAGCGGCTGGCAGCCTGACGCAAGAAACGCAAGTGGTGCGCATTGAGCGCGACACCCTGCACCCCAAGCGCTGGCAGCTGCAAACCGACGGCAGCGAAGGCAGCAGCCGCGTCTATTCCGGCTTTGACAACGTGGTGCTGGCGGTGCCCTCACCACAAGCGCAAGCGCTGCTGCTCAGCTCAGAGCTTGGCAAATCTATGTTGCCCCAACTCGCCAAGGTAGACGTTGCACCTTGCTGGACGCTGATGCTGGCTTTTCCGCAAGCCGTACAACCGAATCTGACTTATCTCGGCCCGCAATGGAATGCGGCACGCAGCACGCACCACCGCATCGCTTGGCTGGCGCGCGAATCGTCTAAACCCGGCCGCGATCCGATTGAGCGCTGGACAGTGCAAGCCAGCCCCGAATGGTCGCAAAAACACTTGGAAGACGACGCTGAACGCGTCAAGGCCAAGCTGCTCAAAGCCTTCACCGAGATCACCGGCATCCGCGCCACGCCGTCGCATGCGGATGTGCATCGCTGGCGCTACGCACAAACCACCGCGCCCGCCGGGCAAAGCCATTTCTGGGACGCCAAGGCCGGCATCGGCCTGTGCGGCGACTGGTGCCTGGGGCACCGCGTTGAAGACGCTTTCGTATCGGGTCTTGAAATGGCGCTGGCGATTGCTTAACTGCGCGACGGTGTGAGCCAAGCGCATTACATCGGCCGCTTCGCGCCCTCACCCACCGGCCCGCTGCATGCGGGTTCGTTGGTGGCGGCGCTGGCCAGCTGGCTTGACGCCCGCGTCCACGGCGGTCAATGGCTGGTGCGCATTGAAGATGTCGACACGCCACGCTGCGTGCCCGGCGTGGCCGACACGATCTTGCAGCAACTGGCCACCTGCGGTCTGGTGCCAGACGCACCACCGGTCTACCAGTCGCAACGCTGTGCGCTGTACCAAAAGGCGCTAGACCAACTCACCCGTGCGGGCTTAGCTTATCTCTGCGGCTGCACTCGGCAAGACATTGCAATCGCACTCGCCAGCCAAGGTCACGCCCGCGAACGCCATGGCGAATTGGTTTATCCGGGCACTTGTCGCGGTGGCTTGAGAGGCAAACCAGCCCGCGCTTGGCGCTTCTTGACTTCGCCTGCAGGCCAGAGCGCAGAAGTCTCTTGGACCGACCGACGCCTTGGCCTACAAACACAAAACGTCAGCGAACAGGTCGGTGATTTTGTCTTGCACCGGGCCGATGGTCTTTGGGCTTATCAATTGGCTGTGGTGGTCGATGACGCCGCACAAGGCATCACCGATGTCGTGCGGGGGGAGGACTTGACAGACAACACGGCGCGCCAAATTCTATTGCAGCGCGCTCTCGGCCTGCCAACACCGCGCTATCTGCACACGCCCTTGGTGCTGGGTGCCAACGGTGAAAAACTCAGCAAACAAAACGGCGCCCAGGCGTTGCAACTCAGCGATCCTCTGGTGGCACTGAACGCGGCAGCCACCTGCCTCAACTTGCCGGCGGCCAGTGGAACGCCGAGCGAAGCCTTGGCGCAATGGGCGCAGCAATGGGCGGCTCAATGGGCACTAAAATCCTCCGGTGAACGATTCCACCACTCCCCCGCTTGACGCTCTTGGCGCTTCCCCAGAAGCCTCACCGCCGCACCACCGCACCATCCGCAGCTTTGTGCTGCGCACGGGCCGAACCACGGCCGGTCAGGCCAAAGCCTTCACCGATGTCGGTCCGCGCTTCTTGCTCCCTTACACCGGCCAGCCCATGGACTTCGCAACGGTCTATGAGCGCAGCGCGCCGACGATTCTGGAAATTGGTTTTGGCATGGGCGAAGCCACAGCACAGATTGCGGCGCTGCGCTCCCAAGACAATTTCCTGTGCTGCGA
>JBEDKR010000269.1:0-3710 GCA_041172005.1 Pseudomonadota bacterium | reverse complement strand
GCCACCAAACGCACCGTCAAATCACCGGTGCCGCCGGGCCCGTAGCCGACCATGACTTTGACCGGCCGGTTGGGGTACGTGTCGGCTGCGTTTTGCGCGTGGCTCCCGTTACCCGCCAACAATCCCAGCGCCAGCGTTGCCACGCAGGCCCAAGCTTGTCTGTTCGTCTCTTTGATTATTTTTTTCATGGATTTCAACTCTCAGGCGAATTGTCAAGCAGAAGTAGCCGTCATCTATCAAACGTCGAAAGGCGGGAAGCCGGACGAGCCAGCCTCGGCCCGCAGCAGGCGGATCATCGCCGGCCATTCGAGTTCGCCATAGGGGCGGCGCGTGCCGGGTTGGTAGAGGTGCGCTGTGTGCTGCAAAACTTCTTCCGTCGGCAGGCTCAAAGCGGTGCCGCCGGCCATCGCGTCAACCTGCGCGCGGCAAGACATCTCGAGCTGGTAAATCGTGTTGAAAGCTTGCTGCACACTGGGACCACAGGTCAGCAAACCATGGTTGCGCAAAATCATGGCGTTGTGCTGTTCTAGGTCTTTCACCAGCCGCACGCGCTCTTCGAGGTTGATGGCCGGACCTTCAAAGTCGTGATAGGCCAAGTGATTGTGAAAACGAATAGATGTTTGCGTCATCGGCAGCAGCCCGCAAGCCATGCTGGCCACTGCCATGCCGGCGCGGCTGTGGGTGTGAATCACGCAGCGCACATCTGAGCGCGCCTCGTGGATGGCTCCGTGAATCACGTAGCCCGACTTGTTGATGCCGTAGTCGGTGTCTGGCTTGGCCAAAATGTTGCCCGATAGGTCAATCTTGGCCAAACTGGAAGCGGTGATTTCTTTGTAAAGCAGACCGTACAAATTGATCAACAAATGGTCAGTGCCGGGGATGCTGGCCGTGATGTGGTTGTAGATCAAGTCGGTCATGCCGAACTTGTCGACCAGCCGGTAGCAAGCCGCGAGCTCTACCCGTGTAGCCCATTCTTCAGGGCTGACGTCGTCGCGAAGACACTTGAAATCTGTAGCGTAATTGGGCATGAAGATCACTTTGGTTAAGGGCTGCTGTGTTCAAGGCTCGTCTGTAGATGACGCGCATCTTACGAAGGAAACTACGGCTTCACAGTGACTTTTTTTCAAGTTAGCATGAGCAAAACTAATAACCAATCAGATCAATTTTTCACTTTAGAAAGACGCTGCATGGCCAGCCCTTTGCCTCCCTTGAATTCTTTGCGAACCTTTGAATGTGCCGCACGCCATCTGAGTTTCACCAAAGCTGCCGACGAATTGAACATCACACAAAGCGCGGTCAGCCATCAAATCAAGACGCTTGAAGCGTGGCTGGGATTCCCGCTTTTCGAGCGCAATGGGCAGCGTGTTTCGCTCAGCCCTGGCGGTGCTGTTTACGCTGGTGAGTTGGGTCCGGTCTTCAGCCGAATCTTGCACGCGACACAAGACTTGCTGACATCTGGCTCCCATCAAATTCTGAATTTGCGCGGTTACGGTACCTTCTTTGTGCGCTGGTTGATACCGAGAATTTCCGATTTCCAGGACAAAAATCGCGACATCAAAATTCGTCTGACAACACATGTTGAAGCAGTGGATTTTGGGCGCGACAAAGCCGACATGGGCATCGTTTATGGCGATGGCCCGTGGCATGGCCGCCGCAGTGACTTGCTGTTTGAAGACGCCTTGATTCCGGTCGTGTCGCCCAAGCTTTTGACGGGCATGTCATGCCCATGCGCTTTGACTGAAATGCTCACCTTGCCGATGCTGCACTCGCGCCGGAAATTACAATGGGAAGACTGGCTGCAGGCGGTCGGTGCAATGCGCAAGCCGGCAGAAAACGACATGTACTTTGAGGACGTGACGATCCTGTACCAATGTCTGCTCGAAGGGCTGGGCGTGGCGCTGGTGCAAGTGAAATACGTTGAGGATGATCTGGCTCAGGGGCGGCTCGTGACACCGTATCCCTACACCTTGCGACGCAAGGGCGGCTACCACTTGGTCAGCCCACTGGAGATTTCCAACGATGACAAGATCGTTCGTTTTCGGGAGTGGCTACTCGCGCAAAGCCTGAACCCTGTTAAAGCTTAGGCCTACTTCATCGCCTGAATCAACAGGTCGTAAAAGTAGCGTGCCGCCGCTGTCAGTTCCCGTCCGCGGCGTTTGATCAGTCCCAGTGTGCGCGCCACGTCCGGCTCGTGCAGTGGAATGCTGACCAGCGTCGGGTGCCCTTGCCGTGGCATCGCCAAGCGTGGCACCACACCCACGCCGAGCCCGGCCTCGATCAGGCTGACCATGGCGGGCACGTGATGCACTTCGCAGAACCAGCGCGGGTGCGACTTGCTTTGGGCCAGCGCCAAGTCAATCAGCAGTCGGTTGCCGCTGCCTTGCGCCAGCGTGATGTAGCTGTGTGCACCCAGTTCGTCCCAGCGGATTTTTTTCCTTTTGGCCAACGGATGGTCTTTGGTGCAGGCCACCACAAACGGGTCTTGCAGCACCGGCTCGAACTCAATGTCAGCTTCTTGCGCGCCGATGTAGGTGAGCCCAAAATCGGCTTCGCCGCGCACCACGTTGAGCAGAATGTCAAAAGACGATTCGTCGATCACACGGATGCGAATGCCGGGGTATTTGCGGTGATACGTGCGCATCACGTCCGGTAAAAAATAGGCCACGGCCGAAGGCACGCAGGCGATGGTCACTTCGCCAGAGATGCGTTCGGCGACGTCGCTGATGCCGAGCAGCGCGCTGTCAAGCTCGTTCAAAACGCTGCGCGCTTTTGGCACAAAACTGCGCCCGACTGTGGTCAGCTCGACCTTGCGTGTGGTTCGTTCAAAGAGCCGCACACCGAGGGCTGTTTCGAGTTTGTCGATGCGCCGTGACAGGGCGGATTGCGACAAATGAATGGCGGCGGAGGCGGCCTTGAAGCTGCCCAGATCGGCCACAGCGAGGAAGGCCCGGAGGTCAGCTAAATCGAAATTCATGCGTTAACAACAACAATAGATGGAATATTTGCACTTTACACGCACGAGCTGGCTTTCCATAATCGCGGTTTTAAAGAAAGACCTGCTTTGAACACTCGTGCCACTGACCCGATCCGCGTGCCTGAATCTGAACTCACCCAACTCGGTGTCAAAGCCTTTCAGGGTCTCGGTTTGTCGCTGGCAGATGCCCAAGACGTTTGCCGAATTTTGGTCATGGCCGACTTGTTTGGCTTGTCGACTCACGGCCTGAGCCGCGTCGAGTCCTACGGTGAACGCTTGCTGATCAAAGGCATCAACCCCGATGCGCAGATCAAGGTGGAGCGCTTGGCGCCCGCCATGGTCAGGGTTGATGGCGACAACGGCGTCGGCCCCTTGGTCGGTTTGCGAGCACTGGAAGCGGCGATGGAAGTCGCCGGTGAGTGCGGCATCGGCATCGCGTTTGCACGCGGCAGCAACCACTTCGGACCGATCTCACCGTATTCGCTGATGGCGGCTGAGGCAGGCTTTGCATCCATCATCGGCAGCAACGCGACCACCACCATTGCCCCTTGGGGCGGCACCGATGCACGTCTGGGCAACAGCCCCTTGGGTTTTGGCGTGCCCAACCCGGGCGGCGCTCCATTCTTGTTGGACATGGCCATGAGCGTGGTGGCCCGCGCCAAGATTCGCAATGCCTTCAAGCGTGGCGAGAGCATTCCCGCCACCTGGGCGACTGACAAACAAGGTTTGCCGACCA
>JBEDKR010000268.1:0-3711 GCA_041172005.1 Pseudomonadota bacterium | reverse complement strand
ATCGGGAATTGCTCGAACAAGCCATCCTTGATCATTTCACGAGCGCCCCCGCCGCCCTCCTCTGCTGGCTGAAATATCAAGTAAACCGTGCCATCGAAATTCCTGTTGTCAGCCAAGTGCTGTGCGGCCGCCAGCAGCATGGCGGTATGCCCATCATGGCCACAAGCGTGCATTTTCCCCGCGTATTGACTGGCATGGCTGAAAGTATTGAACTCCTGCATAGGCAAAGCATCCATGTCTGCACGCAAGCCGATCGCACGGCTGGAGGTGCCACTTTTCACAATACCCACCACCCCCGTGGTGCCCATGCCCCGGTGAATGGGAATACCCCATTCAGTGAGTTTTTGGGCCACCACATCGGCGGTGCGCACTTCTTTAAAACACAACTCTGGGTGTGCATGAATATCGCGTCTGATGCTGGCAATGCCTGCTGACTGGGTGAGCAGGGAATCGATAATTTTCATCTTCATCATCCTTAAGTCAAATCAAATTAAAAACAAACCAGGCAGGGATTCCCGCCCCACGCAAAACTTAGATACGGCCTTCTTCCACGGCATGGCAGGCTATTTTTATGCCTTGAAACTCATGAAGCACGGGTCGAACTTCACGACACCGCTGGTTGGCATGCAGACACCGGGGATTAAAGGCACACCCCGTGGGTGGATTCAAAGGGTTGGGCACTTCGCCCAGCACCGGCGTTCGGGCTTGACCGGTGTCGTGCATTTTCGGAATAGCGTCCAACAGCATGCGGGTGTAGGGATGGCGCGGGTTGGAAAACAGAGAGTGCTTGTCTGCCAACTCAACCAATCGGCCCAGATACATCACACCCACCTCATCACTTACATGGCGAACCACCGCTAGGTTGTGCGAGATAAACAGATAGGTCAAACCAAGGTCGCGCTGTAAATCTTTCATGATGTTGAGCACCTGCGCCTGAACACTGACGTCCAAAGCCGAGGTTGGTTCATCGCACACCAAAAACTCAGGATTGGTGGCCAAGGCGCGCGCAATGGAAATGCGCTGGCGCTGGCCCCCTGAAAACTGATGCGGGTACTTGGCCATGTCCAGCGCGCTGAGACCTACCGAGGTCAGCAGCTGTGCCACACGTTCTTTCAAGGCGGCAGGCTCGGTCACCAAACCATGCTCAATCAACGGCTCGCCCACAATCGCCTCGACCCGCCAGCGCGGATTTAGAGAGGCATAAGGGTCCTGAAAAATCATCTGAATGCGACTACGTAACTTCAGGCCTTCAGGAGTTTTGAAAATAGCGTGCGCATCGAGTCCGTCATAGGTCAGGTGGCCCCTCGTCGGTTCATAAAGTCCCACCAACAGTTTGGCAACCGTACTCTTTCCGCACCCAGACTCACCGACCAAAGCCAGTGTTTTTCCTTTTTTAATTTCAAAGCTGACCCCATCCACGGCATGCAACAAAGTACGCGGCTTGCGCTCCAGCACCCGGTTGAGCCAAGGGGCAGACACATCAAAAACCATGGCCAGGTCTTTCGCCTGAACCAGTGCTTGACTTGCGGGCTTCATAACGCCACCTCGTTGAGCCAGCAGGCCGATTGCGTCGCATGGGCACGCATCAGCGAAGGTCGCTCTGTTTTGCATCGACTGACCGCACGGTCACACCGCGGATTGAAAGCGCAGCCTGGGGGAATCGCATTTAGGCGGGGCATGGCGCCATCAATCTGGTGGAGCCGCTCCCGGTCTTGCGTTATGTCAGGAATAGCCGCCATAAGCCCGGCCGTGTAGGGGTGGGCGGGGTGGTTAATCACCTCGTGCACCGGGCCAATTTCAACGATGCGCCCGGCATACAACACCGCTACCCGATCACAGGTTTCAGCAATCACGCCCATGTCATGGGTAATGAGCATGACAGCGGCGCCATGCTGTTTGCACACGGTTTTAAGCAGGTTAATAATTTGCGCCTGAATAGATACATCCAGCGCCGTGGTGGGCTCATCGGCCACGATCAATTTGGGCTCGGCGGCCAAGGCCAGCGCAATCACCACCCGTTGGCGCATACCCCCTGAAAACTGATGCGGGTAGTGGTCAATGCGCATTTCTGCGCCCGGGATACCGGTATCGTTGAGCAAAGAAATAGCGCGCTCTCGGGCTTCCTTTGCACTTAGCGGCAAATGCGCCCGAATCGTTTCTATGAGTTGGCGGCCCACGGTGTACAAAGGGTTGAGCGAGGTCAGCGGGTCTTGAAAAATAGCCCCAATCCGTTTGCCCCGTATAGGGCGCATGGCCTCAAATCCCAGATGGTCAATGCGCTCACCTTCAAGCCAAATCTCTCCGCTGGCTATGCGCCCCGGTGGCTCAAGCAAGCCAATAATGGACGCCCCGGTGAGTGATTTTCCTGCGCCCGATTCCCCCACCACACCCAAAATTTCTCCTGGCGCAATGGAGAACGAAATATCGTCCAAAGCGCGCAAGGTACCGTGGCGCCCAGGAAATTCGACCACTAAATTTTTGACTTCTAAAAGACTCATGCTTCAAATGCCCGAATTAGCGTAACCGTGGATTCAAAGCATCGCGAAGCCAGTCGCCCAGCAAATTAACACTCAAAGAGATCGTCACCAACATCAGCCCAGGAAAAACTGTGATCCACCATTCTCCTGAAAAAAGGTAATCGTTACCCACCCGGATCAATGTCCCCAGTGAAGGCGAGGTCGGCGGCGCACCCACCCCCAAAAACGACAAGGTGGCTTCAATAATGATCGCCGTGGCGACCTGAATCGTCGCCAGCACCAGCACGGGACCCAATACATTGGGCAGCACATGGCGGCGCATGATGCGCAGCTTGGACACACCCGTCACACGGGCGGCCTGAACATATTCCTTGTTGCGTTCCACCAGCGTTGAGCCGCGCACCGTTCTCGCGTATTGCACCCAGCCCGTCAGGGTGATGGAAACAATCAGCACAACCAAAGCCAAGCTATCTTGCGCATTGGGAAACAGCGCCCGACCCACGCCTGCAATGAGCAAGGCCACCAAAATGGCCGGGAAAGAAAGCATCACGTCACACAAGCGCATCAGGAAGGCATCCACCCAGCCGCCAAGGAACCCGGCCAGAAGACCCAAAGTCACGCCAACCAGCACCGACAAAGCGACAGAGGCAAAACCCACCGCCAAAGAAATGCGGGCTCCATACATCAGCGCCGACAAAATATCGCGCCCTTGGTCGTCTGTGCCCAGCAGAAATTTTGAACTCCCCAGGGCGTCCCAAGAAGGGGGCAAGCGCGCTTCACTCAACTCCAGCGTGCTGAGGTCAAAAGGGTTGTGGGGTGCAACCCAATTGGCAAAGACAGCACAAAATATGCAGATAAATGCAATGGTGGCCGAGGCCACCGCCACGGGCGAGGTGCGAAAACTGTAACCCACATCGCTGTTTCCCAGCCGGACCCACCATTGTTTTATCTGCATGTTTCAGGGCGTTTTAAGGATTGACCTTGACGAACTTCCAAGGCATGCCGTTGTCAGGCCACTGCACCAGATCTACCGTTTTTTTGGCGCCCCAGTTGAGGGCCTGCTGATGCAGTGGCAGGTGGCCAATCTCGTCTTGGTGGATTTTGAGCGCTTCATGAATCATTTCGTTGCGCTTTTTAAGATCGGTCTCTGAACCAACCTTGGCGGTCAACTCATCCACCTTGGCGTTGCTGTACGCGCCCAGATTGAACTGTCCACGTCCGCTCTCCCCGGGTG
>JBEDKR010000267.1:0-3722 GCA_041172005.1 Pseudomonadota bacterium | reverse complement strand
TGCGCTTGGTCTTGGCTGAGCATCGGCTGACCGCTGACCAGCATGACCAGCAGATTGATGATGACGACCACCGGCACGACCATCAAGACATTGCCGAGCACCGAGGCGGATTGCGAACGCACCAGCAGCGTGACCTCGTCGACAAACGCGCCAATGGCGTCGCTGGCGTCCAGCTCTTTGAGCTTGGCGGCCATGGTGGGGGCTGTCATGGCGGGCTGCTTGGTGGCCAGTGTGAAGTGCAGCAATTGAATCACCACAAAGCTGGCCGCGTAGACCAAGCTGGCGCCAATGCCACTCCAAAACGCCGACAAGCCGAGACCGATGACAGCAAACTTCAGCGCGGTGGTAACGGCTGTGATGGCACCGCCGCCCAGCGCTTTGCCCAGCATGTTCCGATAGTCAGCGCGGCTGCGGGCGATGTAGTGCTCGCCAGTTTCAGCGCTGCGCTCGGCCATCTTGGCGGCCAGCAATGTCGAGTTGGCTGCGATCAGCGCGCGAATGCTTTTGCGGTCTTCGGCAACCAGGGCCATGCGTGCCAGCAGCTTGACCGTGGCCGCCGCGGGTTTGGGCGACAACAAACAGTCCAGCAGCTCGCGCACGCGCAAAAAGCGCGCCCTGAGTTGGCGCAGGCGAAAGACCATGCCCATCGAAATACCGTGCTGGTCAAGGTGCGCGTAAATGCTGTTGATGGCGCGGCGGCAAGCCTCCATGCGCTCGAGGTAACGCGCGACGGCCGCTTGCAGTTCGTCGGCATCGCACTGGGGGTCAAAAAAGATCCGGCGCAGGTCTTCGACATCGGCAGGCAGGGCATGAAAGGGCCGTGCTTTTTTGACATCGTCGCTCATGCGCAGCCGCAGCTCAGGTGCAAAACCGGTGGCTCTGATTTGCGCCGTGCAGTAGGTCAGTGCGTCCAGCAGACTGTGCTGCCAGCCCCACTCATCGACGTCTGAGCGCTCCGTCAAAAGCGCCGTCAGTCGGCCGGTCTGCGTATCGTCCAGCAGCGTCAACCATTGCGCATCAAAGCGGCTGGGCGTCAGCAGAGAAAAAAGCTCAGATGCGTCGGTGGTTTCGGGCGTGCCGGGCAATAGTTTGCGCCGGATGCGCTCGGTCAGTTCGCTGATGAAGGCTGTGCGCGGGGCAAAACCAAAGTCAGCCAGCAAGGGCGTCACATCGACAGTGTGCAGCAGGGTTCGCCACCACGCCCGCAAGCGGCTGTGCACCGCAGGTTGTGCTTCAACGGCGTCCATGAATTGCTGCAGACGAGCGACAGCGGCAGGTGCCGAACGGCTGTCGCCGCGTATCCACAGCAGGAGGTCGATGAGCCAGACATGCCGATCAGCCAGCGCGGCATTCGGGTCTAACCGCGCCAGCAAAGTGGCCAGCGCGGGGAGTGTAGAAAGTGTCAGCGGCAAAACGTGCCGTTCAGTGCAGCACCCGCGCGGCTGCGCCCGAGGACGCTTCCAGCACAAACATCGGGATTTGCGCTTCAAAGCGGGTGGCGTCTTCAGCAACGCAAAAGTAACTGCCGTGCATGGTGCCAGTGGCAGTGCGCAGGCGTGAGCCACTGGTGTATTGGAACGACTCGCCTGGTTTGAGCAGCGGCTGGTGGCCAACGACGCCCAATCCTTTGACCTCTTCGTTGTGGCCGTTGGCGTCGCTGATGAACCAGTGGCGCGCGATCAATTGCGCCGCCACATCACCGGTGTTGGTGATCGTGACGGTGTACGAAAAGGTGAAGACCTTGTGGCTGGGGTCGGATTGTTCCGGCAGGTACAGCGGCAGGACTTCGCAGGAAATTTGGTAATTTGGCATGGCACTCAAAGTAAGGTCAGCATGTTAACGCGGCGTCCCTGAGGCTGCCCGGTTGAGCTTCTTTGGGATTCTTCCTGCGACAATCCGGGTATGAGTACACACGCCAAACCTGCCTACAAAATTGCCCCTTCCATCTTGTCGGCCGACTTTGCCCGGCTGGGGGAAGAAGTCAAAAACGTCATCGCCGCTGGCGCCGACTGGATTCATTTTGACGTGATGGACAACCATTACGTGCCGAACCTGACTTTCGGCCCAATGATCTGCAGCGCCCTCAAGCCGCATGCCGTGACGGCCTCGGGTCAGCCCGTGCCGATTGACGTGCACCTGATGGTGCAGCCGGTGGACGCCTTGGCCGCTGCCTTTGCCGATGCCGGCGCTGACTACATCAGCTTTCACCCCGACGCCTCGGGCCACGTGCACCGCAGCGTGCAGGCGATCAAGTCAAAAGGCTGCAAAGCCGGGCTGGTGTTCAACCCGGCGGCGTCGATGGACGTGCTGGATTGGGTCATCGACGACATCGACCTGATCCTCATCATGAGTGTCAACCCGGGCTTTGGCGGCCAGAGTTTCATCGATTCGGCGCTGCGCAAAATTGAGAACGCCCGCAAGCGCATTGATGCGTCAGGCAAAGACATTCGCTTGGAAGTGGACGGCGGCATCAAGACCGACAACATCGCCCGCGTTGCCTCTGCGGGGGCTGACGCCTTTGTGGCCGGCAGCGCCATTTTTGGCAAGCCGGATTACACATCGGTGATCGACGCCATGCGCGTGGAATTGGCGAAATGATGCAGCAGTCGGGTGTTGTGTTGGACTTGGGGCGCAGTTTCGACGCGCTCATGATCGACCTCGACGGTACCATGGTCGACACGCTTGGCGACTTTGTCGTGGCTCTGAATTTGATGCTGGAGGAGCTGCCTTGGCATCCGCAGGAACGCGCCTTGGCCGCTTTGCCACTGGCCTCGGCGGCGGTCGAGGGAATGGTGGGCAAGGGGTCTGAGCATCTGATTGAGTCAGCGCTGATGCATGTGCTGAGACTGTCGGCTGTGGCTCCAGCGTCTGGGGCTGACGCGTTGATGCGCGTCAGGGCCGAGGCGCTGTACGCGCCGGCTTGGGTCAGCTACCAGCGGCATTACTTGGCCATCAATGGCTTGCACGCCAACCTGTACCCCGGTGTCATGCAGGGCTTGCAGCAGTGGCAGGCGCAAGGCGTGCCAATGGCCTGCCTGACCAACAAGCCGCTGGCGTTTGCGCAGCAGTTGCTCAAGCTGAAGGGCTTGGATGGCTACTTCCGCCAAGTCTTTGGCGGCGACTCTTTCGAGCGCAAGAAGCCCGACCCGATGCCGCTGCTCAAAACCTGCGAAGCGCTGAACAGCACACCGGCCCGCACGCTCATGCTCGGCGACTCCAGCAACGATGCCCGCGCTGCGCGGGCGGCGGGTTGCTCGGTCGTGCTGGTGACATATGGCTACAACCACGGCCAGCCGATTCGGGCTGTGGACGCCGATGGCTTTGTCGATTCCTTCACTGAATTGACTTTGCGCTAGGCGTCAGCGCTGAGCCGGGCTTTGCTACACTTCACTTCGATATGTTCATTCACAGCATCACATGTACAGGTTGTAGCAGCCGGGGAGCTTGGCTTTGGCGTCGCTGCTCGCTCCGTCACGCCTGATCGCTGAACCTTCTTGTTCCCAAGCTTTCAGGCTGGCAGTGTCTGCAGCCTCCCGCCTCGCCACCTTCGGGTTGTCTGAGGCCTCTTGAATGAACTGTGGCCCGCCGTCAGCGCCGGCCACTCAATAAGGACTCGCTTTGATCACCGAACTCGAATTCAAAAGCTTAGCGCAGCAGGGCTACAACCGCATTCCCTTGATGGCAGAGGCCTTTGCCGACCTCGAAACGCCGCTTTCCCTCTA
>JBEDKR010000266.1:0-3734 GCA_041172005.1 Pseudomonadota bacterium | reverse complement strand
GGTCTCCAGCCAGTCGCTCATGCGCTGTGCGTAGCTCAGTGGCCCGTTGCCGAAGTCATAAACACCAGTTAGTGCGGGTGCACTTGGCACGCCGTTCTGGCGGGCCAAACGGCGCAGCGGTTCGGCACCCATGACCGCGATGATCCGGGCTTTGACATCAGTTTGGGATGGCGGTAACTTGGAAATTCGGAGATAAGGTGGTGCATTGGTGTTTGGCGTATCAGCGCTTCCATAGCGCTTGGCAAGCACCTGCACCAAGGCATCCCGAATCCCTTGGAATTGCTGCACATGCTGATGCCCATCCACGTGGTCGGGGCGCGCTCGCCAGATTTGTTCAAATCCATCTAACTGGCGCTCAATGACTTCCTTGGCCTGCGCTGGCTTGATTTGCCTTAACCAAGCCGACAGCATCGTGCGAGAAAGCGTCATGCCATGGCCGGCGTTGAGCGCAAAGTTGCTGGTCCAGTCAAGATGCAGCCCAACGTCAATGCGCCCCCTCAGGGATTCCAGCAATGCGACATCCTTGGGCCAGCGCGGCGACAAAACCATGACACTGGTGGCCGTGAGGCAGCCTTTGTGCGCAAGCGATGCAATGCCTTCCGAGGCCGCGCCATGCAGGGCAAAATCGTCGGCGCAAAAGACCAGTTTTTTCATCGGAGAATTTGTTGTTTTCGTTGACGACCGTAGCTTGGCGTCCTGCCAGCCAGCTGAATCGGGACGGATTGTAAGGAGGCGGAAAAATAATTTTCGCAAGGAGATGGTTGCCGCGATGAGTATAGGTTGGCACCTTTGTGGCGGTCGTTTGAATGCAGCCTTCGCTGACAATTTTTCATTTCGTTCTGGCTGCCCATCTTTTTAGGCTAGAATACGAGGCTTAGCGGCTGTAGCTCAGTTGGATAGAGTACTTGGCTACGAACCAAGGGGTCGTGGGTTCAATTCCTGCCAGCCGCACCATATGAATCGAGGACTTAGCGTCGAAAGACACTAAGTCCTTTCTTCTTTGTGGACTCCAACACCGCTCTGGTTGCCGTTCGGTTGCCCATTTGCTTTGGCGGTCAATGCGCTGGCTTTTCACGCTTATCACATCAGCAAGACATCGGACTGTCCCCGTCTGCGCCAAAGCCCTGCGCGACTAACGCTCTGAGCCACTGATGACCCGGGTCTCTGTGTAGACGGGCGTGCCAGAACTGGTGAATGGCACTGCCTTGCACGGCCAGTGGCAATGCGCAGGTGGTCAGACCAAAGGGGCGTGTCACCCGCTGTGCAAAGCGTTCCGGAACCATGGCGATCAAATCCGAATGGCTCAGCACATCGCCCAGTGCGGCATAGTGCGGCACGGTCAGGCGTATCCGGCGCTGCAGGCCTTGGCGGTCCAGCGCTTCATCGACCCTGCCATGACCCGTGCCGGCGGCCAGTACCCGCACATGTGATGCAGATGCAAATTCCGCAAGATCTAGCGTTGCGCGATGGGCCAAGGGATGGGCCAAGCGCATCAGGCACACATAGTCTTGGCGAAACAGCGCTTGTTGAAAAAATCCAGCCTGCAGTTGCGGCAACAACCCGAGAGCGAGGTCGACGCGCCCAGAGGCCATGTCGTCTTTCAGCCTGTCACTGGCGACCGAAACCACGTTCAAGGTGACCGCCGGCGCGTGTTGGTCGAGCAGGTCCATCAGCACGGGCAAGAAATACATCTCACCGACATCGGTCATGGCCAAACTGAAGTTGCGCGTGCTGCTGGCTGGCTCAAAACTGCTGCGCACATTCAAGGCCAGATGCAGCGAGTCCAGTGCTTGCGCCACCGGCTCGGCCAGTTGCAAGGCAAACGGCGTGGGCTGCATGCCTTGCTGAGTCCGCAAAAACAAATCATCGCCCAGCGTCAAGCGCAAGCGCTTGAGAGCGCTGCTGACGGCCGGCTGGCTCATGCCCAGCGACCGGGCTACGCCTGAGACACGTTTCTCTCTGAGCAGGTGTTGGAAGACGAGCAAAAGATTGAGGTCGATCTGGGACAGCTGCATAGGATGGCTTGTAATATTTGATATTCAAATAGAGTGTATCGGCAGGCATCGATTTACGAATTTAAGCCGCTGGCGGATGATTCACGCCATAAATACAAGGAGACATCGCATGAGTCTGAGTCCTGCTGCCCAACCCATTCGTTGGGAAAAAGGTGACACCAGTCGCATCCCCTTCGGTGTGTACACCGACGAGCAACGCCACAAGAAGGAACTGGAGCGATTTTTTTACAAGGCCCACTGGTGCTATGTGGGTCTGGAGGCCGAAATCCCCCAGCCCGGCGACTTCAAGCGCACGGTGGTCGGTGAACGCTCGGTCATCATGACGCGGGCTGATGACGGCCAGATCCATGTGGTCGAGAACGTCTGCGCGCATCGGGGCATGCAGTTTTGCCGCGAACGACACGGTAACAAAAAGGGCTTTGTTTGCCCGTATCACCAGTGGAGCTACACGCTCAAAGGCGATCTGCAGGGCGTCCCTTTCCGTCGGGGCGTGCGCCAAGACGGCAAGGTCAATGGCGGCATGCCGGCTGACTTCGAGCCCAAAGACCACGGCCTGACAGCGCTTAAAGTCGCCGTGCGCGGCGGCGTGGTGTTTGCGTCCTTTGACCATGATGTCGAGTCGCTGGAAGACTTCATGGGCCCGACCATTCTGGGCTACTTTGACAGGCTCTTCAGCGGCCGGAAGTTGGTCATCTTGGGCTACAACCGGCAACGCATTCCAGGCAATTGGAAGCTGATGCAGGAAAACATCAAGGACCCGTATCACCCCGGCTTGCTGCACACTTGGTTTGTGACGTTTGGACTTTGGCGCGCCGACAACAAGTCGGAGTTGCGCATGGATGCGCACCACCGGCATGCGGCCATGGTGTCCACCCGCGGCAGCGCTGGTCTGGCTTCCGGTCAAGCCTCGCAAGTGACGCAGGTCAGCAGCTTCAAAGCCGACATGCAACTCCATGACCCGAGCTTTCTGGACATCGTTCCTGAAGCTTGGTGGGATGGGCCGTCGGCGGTGATGATGACGCTGTTTCCGAGCGTTATTTTTCAGCAGCAAGTCAACAGCGTGTCGACGCGGCACATTCAGCCTGACGGCCATGGTGCGTTTGATTTTGTCTGGACGCATTTTGGGTTTGAGGACGATACGCCCGAGATGCAGGAGCGCCGCTTGCGCCAAGCCAATCTGTTTGGGCCTGCCGGTTTTGTGTCGGCAGACGACGGCGAGGTGATCGAGTTTTCGCAGCAGGCCTTTGAGAGCAAACCAGAGCACCGCACACTGGCTGAGTTGGGCGGCCGCGAGGTTGGCGAAACCGACCACATGGTCACGGAGACGCTGATCCGCGGCATGTACGCCTACTGGCGCAAAGTGATGGAGGAGTGAGCATGATCAACTTTGAAACGCATTTGGCGCTGACCCGCTTGTATGCCGATTACGCACTGGCCGTGGACAGCGGCCAGTGGGACTTGTGGCCTGAATTCTTTCTGGACGATGGCGTCTACAAACTGCAACCGCGCGAGAACCATGAGCGCGGCTTTCCGCTGGCGACTCTGTCGTTCACCAGCAAGGGCATGCTCAAAGACCGCGTCTACGGTATCCAAGAAACGCTGTTTCATGACCCGTATTACCAGCGCCATGTGGTCGGCGCGCCGGTGGTGCGCAAGGTTGAAGCTGGCCGGATTCACAGCGAAGCCAATTACGCAGTTTTTCGCACCAAGCTCGACAAG
>JBEDKR010000265.1:0-3742 GCA_041172005.1 Pseudomonadota bacterium | reverse complement strand
GATTGCTGAACACAACAACGCGGGCATCAAGCCCGCCACCCTCAACACCGTGACCGCAGCCGCTCAGTGCGGTGGTGACGTGCATGTGCTGGTAGCAGGCTTCAACGCCGCCGCCGCCGCACAAGCCGCCAGCCAGATCGCTGGCGTGGCCAAAGTGATTCACGTCGACGGCGCGCACTTTGAACACGGCTTGGCTGAAAACATGGCCGCGCAAGTGGTCGGCATGGCGTCGGCTTATTCGCACATCTTGTTTCCGGCCACCGCGTCGGGCAAAAACATGGCGCCGCGCGTGGCTGCCACCCTCGACGTTGGCCAAATTTCCGACATCACCAAGGTCGACAGCCCTGACACGTTTGAGCGTCCGATCTATGCCGGCAACGCCATTGCGACCGTGCAAAGCTTGGATGCCGTCAAGGTCATCACCGTGCGTACCACCGGGTTTGACCCGGCTGCAGCCAACGGTGGCTCTGCAGCGGTTGAAGTTGTGGCCGGCGTGGCTGACAGCGGCAAGTCGACTTTTATCGGCAGCGAAATCGCCAAGAGCGACCGCCCCGAACTGACGGCCGCCAAGATCATCGTCAGCGGTGGTCGGGCGCTCGGCAGTGCTGAAAAATTTGACGAAGTCATGACGCCGCTGGCCGACAAGCTCGGTGCTGCGCTGGGTGCTTCGCGCGCTGCGGTGGACGCCGGTTACGCGCCGAACGACTGGCAAGTCGGCCAAACCGGCAAAATCGTCGCGCCACAGCTGTACATCGCGGCCGGCATTTCAGGTGCGATTCAGCACTTGGCCGGCATGAAAGACAGCAAGGTCATCGTGGCGATCAACAAGGACGCCGAAGCACCGATTTTCAGCGTGGCTGATTACGGGCTCGAAGCCGACCTGTTCGTCGCCGTGCCGGAACTGACGGCAGCACTTTAAAAGTGTGCCGATGAAAAAAGCATCCCTCGGGGTGCTTTTTTTTCATTCAATTTGTACTTGATTCTTCTGGAGACTCTTCATGAGCTACACCGCCCCCGTCAAAGACATGTTGTTCAATATTCAGCATCTGGCTGGTATCGACGAGCTGGCCAAGCTCCCGGCTTTTGCCGATGCTGGCTTCGAGACAGCGCAGGCGGTGCTGGAAGAGTCAGCCAAGTTCAGCGAGGGCGTGCTGGCGCCGCTGAACTGGGAGGGCGACAAGAACCCGTCCAGTTGGAAGCAAGGCTTGGTCTGCACCACGCCCGGTTTCAAGGAAGCCTTTCAGCAGTACGTTGAAGGCGGTTGGCAAGGCTTGCAACACCCGCTTGACTTTGGCGGCCAGGGCTTGCCTAAAACCATTGGCGCTGCCTGCGGTGAAATGCTCAATTCGGCCAACATGAGTTTTGCGCTGTGCCCGATGCTGACGGACGGCGCGATTGAAGCGTTGTTGACCGCTGGCTCTGATGAGCTCAATGCTACCTACCTGGAGAAAATGGTCAGCGGTCAATGGACTGGCACCATGAACCTGACCGAGCCGCAAGCGGGCTCTGACCTAGCTGCCGTGCGCAGCCGTGCAGAACCGCAGCCAGACGGCACGTACAAGGTGTTTGGCACCAAGATTTACATCACCTATGGTGAGCACGACATGGCCGAGAACATCGTGCATTTGGTGCTGGCCCGCGTCACGGGCGCACCCGAAGGTGTCAAGGGCATCAGCCTATTTGTGGTGCCTAAATTCATGGCCAAGCCCGACGGCTCGTTGGGTGAGCGCAACGACGTGCATTGCGTCAGCATCGAGCACAAGCTCGGCATCAAGGCCAGCCCGACGGCGGTGTTGCAGTATGGCGACCACGGCGGCGCTGTGGGTTATCTGGTGGGCCAAGAAAACCGCGGCCTTGAGTACATGTTCATCATGATGAACTCAGCCCGTTTTGCGGTCGGTGTGCAGGGCATTGCCATCGCTGAGCGCGCTTACCAAAAGGCTGTTCAGTTTGCCAAAGACCGCGTCCAAAGCCGGCCCGTCGATGGCTCTTTGCCGAGCAGTGGACCGATCATTCACCACCCTGATGTCAAGCGCATGCTGATGACCATGCGCGCGTACATTGAAGGCTGCCGCGCCATGGCCACGGTCGCCGCAGCGGCTTATGACGCGTCGCACCACCACCCTGATGCCGAAGTGCGCAAACAGAACCTAGCGTTTTATGAGTTCTTGGTGCCACTGATCAAAGGCTTCAGCACCGAGATGAGCCAAGACGTCACCTCGTTGGGCGTGCAGGTGCACGGTGGCATGGGTTACATAGAAGAAACCGGTGCAGCGCAGTATTTTCGCGACGCGCGAATTCTGACCATCTACGAAGGCACCACCGCCATTCAAGCGAATGATTTGGTCGGCCGCAAAACCGCCCGTGACGGCGGTCAAACGGCCAAGGCCATCGTGGCACAAATCGAGACCACCGAGTCTGCCTTGCGTCAGCAGGGCGGTGCGAATGCGCTCGCCGTGGCGAGTCGTTTGCAGGCCGCACGGCTGGCCTTGCTGGACGTCATCGACTTTGTGGCCAACCACACCAAGACATCGCCCAACGCGGTCTTTGCCGGCAGCGTGCCATACCTCATGCTGGCCGGTAATGTCATGGCCGGCTGGCAGATGGCCCGCGGTTTGTTGGCTGCAGAGCAGGCCTTGGCGACGGGTGACTGCGAAACATATGGCGTTGGCTTCATGCAAGCCAAGATCACCACGGCGCGTTTCTACGCCGACCATTTGCTGACCCGAGCGCCGGGTCTTCGCGACAGTATTGTGGAGGGCGCTGACAGCGTCACGGCACTGGCGTTGGACGCTTTTTAAACCCGTCACCATGTCAAGACTTCCCGGTGCCTTGAGTCGTCTGCCGCTGCCGATCATCGGCTCGCCCTTGTTCATCATCAGCAACCCGAAGCTGGTGATCGCGCAATGTATTGCCGGTGTTGTCGGTGCCATGCCGGCACTGAACGCCAGACCCGCTTCGCAGCTGGACGAATGGCTTGCAGAAATCACTGAGACGCTGGCCGCGCATGACCGTGCGCATCCTGACCGGCCGGCTGCACCATTCGCCATGAACCAGATCGTCCACAAGTCGAACGAGCGCTTAGAGAGCGACATGGAGATGTGCGTGAAGTACAGGGTGCCGATCTACATCACCTCGCTGGGCGCACGTGAAGACGTCTATGCGGCGGCTCACAGCTATGGCGCGGTGGTGCTGCACGATGTCATCAGCAACAAGTTTGCCCACAAGGCGATTGAAAAAGGCGCTGACGGTTTGGTCGCTGTGGCCGCTGGTGCAGGCGGCCATGCCGGCGTTAAAAGCCCGTTCGCCTTGATGCAGGAAATTCGTCAATGGTTTGATGGCCCGGTGGCACTCTCTGGCGCCATTTCCACCGGTGCGGCAGTGCTGGCCGCGCAAGCCATGGGCGCAGACTTTGCCTACATCGGCTCGGCCTTCATCGCCACCGAAGAAGCCCGCGCCGCAGACGACTACAAGCAGGCCATCGTCGACAGCAATTCAGACGACATCGTCTACAGCAACCTGTTCACGGGTGTGCACGGCAACTACTTGGCGGCGTCCATCCGCGCAGCTGGCATGGACCCCGAACACCTGCCCGAGAGCGATGCCAGCAAGATGGACTTCGGTGGCAACCGGACCAAAGCTTGGAAAGACATTTGGGGTTCTGGTCAAGGCATAGGCGTCGTCACCCAAGTGCAAAGCACGGCTGACTTTGTGGCGCAGTTGAAGCGCGAATACGCAGAGG